>JAJTHR010000136.1 GCA_021298935.1 Parachlamydia sp.
AAATTTGACTTGTGATCACCTTCATCTTTAAAAGATCTCTCCTTGTTGATATTCAAAGATATCAACTTCGAAAAGATCTTTTAAATCTGAAGCGCTGACAAGCCAACTTTATGGTTTTATTTTTGGGAAATGGTATAAGTATTTTTACATTCGCACAAAAACTACATCTTACTATTTATGATGCAGCTTACCTGGAATTAGCTATAAGAGAAAAAATACCCCTTTTAACGTTGGATAAAGGCCTTTTGAAAGCAGCAAAAAAAATGAAAGTTTCTACGCATCTCTAAGATCTACATTTTTTCTACTGTATGGACGCCTAAGAGGCTTAATCCTTGTTTGAGGATTTTGGCGGTTGCCTCGCAAAGAAGCAGGCGCTCGTTTTGATGCGGACTTCCTTCCACGCGGCAATCCCTGAAAAAAACATTGAACTTTTCTGCCAGGGCATAAAGGTAGTCTGTGAGCCTGTTGGGAAGCAAATCATTTGCTACGGCATCGAGGGCTTCTTGGAAACGAAGCAAATGAAGGCCTAGGTCCACTTCTGCCGGATGATGCAACTGGATATGATGATGAGAGAGCAAGCTGTGGGGATTGATGCCGACTTTCCGCTTAATTCCTGCTACTCTCACATAGGCGTACATGAGGAACGCGGCGGTATTGCCTTCAAAACGGAGCATGCGCTCATAACTGAAGGTGTAATCGCCTGTCCGGTTGCACGAAAGGTCCGCATATTTGACGGCACCAATTCCAAGCGAGCGCGCCAGGGTTTTCCGTTCCCCTTCCTGCATTTCTGGATTTTTTTCGAGTAATAGGGCGTCCGCCTGGTCAATGGCCGCTTCAAGCAAATCAATCAGTTTTTCCGTATCGCCCGAACGGGTCTTGAATTTTTTGCCGTCCAACCCTAAGACTAGACCAAAGGGGACGTGGTCAACGCGCACTTTTTGCGGATCCAGGTAGCCTGCCTTCTCTGCTGCTTTAAAAATCATTTGAAAATGGGTGCTTTGACCGGCATCAGTGACATAAATAAGCCGATCGCCTAGCTCTTCAAAAATGCGATGATAAATAGCTGCCATGTCGGTCGTGTCATAGTTGTAGCCGCCATCGGACTTTTGGATCATTAAGGGCAGTGATTCACCCTCTCTGTTTTGAAAGCCTTCCAAAAAGATGCACTTGGCCCCGTCAGAGAGCGTTACAAGATTTTTTTTCTCCAGGTCGCTCACGATTTCGGGCAGGAAAGGATTGTAATACGATTCTCCCCGGTCGGTGAGGCGTACATCCAGTAGGGAATATATTTCCCGATAGGCTTTCTTTGAAATATCGCAAATAAGCTCCCAGGCATGCCGCGCATCAGGCTTGCCGCGCTGCAGGGCGACAACTTCAAGCTGGGCTTGTTTCTTGAAATCGGAATCGGCGTCGAATTTTGCTTTTGACGCCTTGTACCATTGGACCAAATGGGTGAGGTCCGTTTTTTGCGTTCCGTTAAGGATGTCTGGAGCCTCTTCCTTTAAATAGGCGATGAGCATGCCGAAAGAGGTGCCCCAATCTCCAAGGTGGTTCAAGCGCAAAACGTCGTGGCCTAAAAACTCAAAAAGGCGAGCCAATGAATCTCCTATAATAGTGGAGCGAAGATGGCCGACGTGCATTTCTTTGGCGATGTTAGGGGAAGAAAAATCGATGATTATTTTTAAAGGCTTTTCAGGAAGCGTAATCCCAAGGTGTGAATCATGCAAAATGTTTTGGGCGAGCTGTGAAAGAAAATGAGGATCCAGTTTGATATTGATAAAGCCAGGGCCGGCGATTTCCGTTTCGGCGATTCCCCCTTTCATGCGGTCGACTTGCGCGATAATCTCTTCAGCGATTTGGCGAGGGCTTTTTCCAAGCGTCTTTGCCATTTTCATCGCTGAATTGAATTGGTAGTGGCCGAATTTCTCACTGGTGCTGGGCACAACTTCAATGGGGAAGGAGGGATCGAGTTCCGGAAACGCATGTCCGGCTGCTTTTTGAAAAACTTCAGTCAAAAGGGCTTGTAAGCTTTGCATAACGTGTAGGGGTGGTTTCCAATTAAACAGGTAATTGTTTCACATCTATCTGTTTTGTTGCAAAATGTTTATAGGCTGATCGCGCTTGCCGATCAAATTTTTAAGTTTATATTCTGCAAGCTCGTCTGCAGTCTGGCTTGTGGGCTTGTGCTCCCGCCTTGCTTTTTCAAAAATAGAGAGTAGGGAGTCATAGATCTGATTGACCTTATCTCTTGCCGTCTTGGGATCATATCCTTGCGGTTCGAATTCACAAGCGGCATTGATAATTCCCCCTGCGTTGATGACATAATCGGGAGCATACAGGATGTCGCGCCGCATGAGTTCCCGTCCGATTTCGGTGGAGGAAAGTTGATTGTTGGCCGCCCCGGCAATGGCCTTGCAATGGAGCTTTGATACGGTGGATTCATTGATGATTCCACCCATGGCGCAAGGAGCCAGAATGTCGCAGCGCATACTGATAAAATCTTCTGGGTCAATCACCTGAGCGCCATATAGAACCGCTTGCTCATGACTTACCGCCGGATCCTTATCACAGACGACCAAATAAGCGCCTTCCCAAAATAGGATATTTGCCAGTTTACTGCCGACGCTTCCAAGTCCCTGTATGGCAATGATTTTTTTTCTTAAAGATTCGTCATTCCAAAGTTTTTTTGAAACGGCGCGCAATCCGCGGTAGATTCCCCAAGCAGTAAAACGGCTAGGGTCGCCGCTGCTCCGATCGGTCGGAAGAGCCCCGACAAAAGGGGTTTTTTTACGAATAATTGCCATGTCTTCGGTCGTTGTTCCCACATCTTCCGCTGCAATGTATTTGCCCTGTAAGGAATCGATGACTTCGGCAAATGAAAGAAGAAGTTTTTCCGTTTTTTGTGTTTTAGGATCGGCAATGATGACACTTTTTCCTCCTCCCAATCCATTTTCTGCCATGGCTGATTTATAAGTCATGGCTTTCGAAAGTCGAAGGGCATCATTCAGGGCCTCTTCACGAGAGGTATAGGGATAAATTCTGGTTCCGCCCATTCCGGGGCCGAGCCGTGTATCATGCACCGAAATAAAGCAATGCAGGCCGGCTGTCGTATCTTGAGCCTCAATCACCTGTTCATAACCGGGGATTTCAATTTTCTGAATTTTTAACATAGTCGTTCCTGGAATTAGCGTAAAAATTATCCTTGAAAGTTAATTTTTTTACAGTTAAACTTAGAGTACAAATTTATAATGTTTTTTGAAATTTTTAATTTCCCGGCGAGGTTTAGATGACAAAAGTCGTCATATCAGAAGAACAAAAAAAAGAGCTAGAACAATTTCTTGATGAGAACCGTCCAGCCGAATTGATTAATACCTATTTGCATTTTTTGGAACGAAAATTTGATCTTCAGCCTGTCCTTTTTCCCAAAGAAAAAACGATTTACCAAAGCGCACAAGAATGCATCCAGCAACTCGAAAAAGAAGATAAACTCTGGCACGAAACCGAAATTAAAATTGGATTCGGCCACGCAAGCGTCAATGATGACACCACGAAAATTTACATTTGCCCTTTTACGGGAAAAGTTTTTGGCGACAATACCCATCCCAACCCTCAGGATGCGATCTATGACTGGGTATCAAGGTGTCCTGAAAATACCGAGCGCAGCGGCGGCTTAAGGGTCAAACGGTTTTTTGTTTCGGAAGATGCTGATGTCATTAAAAGCTATATCGATAAAACTAAATCGCGCAAAGAGGCGATCAAAAAAGTGGTTTTTTCCTCTGTGCTTAGCGGCAAGCTCTTCAATAGCAAGGAAGCGGTGATTGAAGATTTCAAAAAGAATTATTTGAAAAAATTATCCCTTGTTGAAGTGCAGAACCAGAATAAATTTAAAATTGAAGACCATTTTTTAGCTTTTATCCAAAAGTACCTGGTCGAAGATAAAATCACCTCTTTTGTTGAAGCCTTAGCCGAATATGAAGAATTTATTCCTTATGTCGAACGATGGGTCGATTCCGAGGAATAGTGGAGTATCATTCGACCTCTGCCGAAGAAACGTATCAATTCGGCAGAAAATTAGGAGAAGAATTGCCTCCTAATTCCCTGATTTGTTTTCATGGCGAGCTGGCGGCAGGAAAAACGACACTGATTAAAGGATTGGCGGCAGGTGCAGCGCAGGTAGATGCCTCGCAAGTCCAAAGCCCGACATTTACCTATCTCAATATTTACGA
>JAJTHR010000082.1 GCA_021298935.1 Parachlamydia sp.
CGTAAAATGGCATACACGGGCAGCTGTACGCAAATAATCAATTTGCCTTTCTTTCTTTTTTATAAAGGTCCCGTCTGCCATGCAAAGCAAGTCATTGATGAAAGTAATGGAATGCAATAAATCATCTAAAGCATGAGCTCCTTCATGCACACTATGAAAAAAAGCAAAACATTCGGCCGTAGCATAATTCCGAAGGGGATTGTGAAATAGATGGAAGCATTCGTTGGCAATCTGAGCTGTCTTTTCAGTCATAAAGACCGTCTGAAAATAGTAGCGTCCCTTTGCAGCCCAGCCCTTGGGCTTTAAGCGTAAAAGTTGCCTGCCCCCCAATTCGCCTTCAATCTTTGGTGTATAGGCTTTAAGTCCAATGCAAGTGCCCGATCCGCACATAGCTCCCTCTTTTCAAAAATGTGAATGTCAGGTATCTTATTGCAAATGCATTATTAATTGCAATAGGGTTGCATCAATGAAAAGAATGACAAAGCAAAGAAAAATTATTATGGAGTGTTTTCAGAAAGCGGGTCGGCCATTGGGCGCCAGCGAATTATTGGAAGCGGCTTCCAAAGAACTCCCTCAGATTAATCTTGCAACCATTTACCGCAATTTGCGTCTTCTGATCGAAGAAAAAATATTGACCATGGTGGAGCTGCCCGGCCAGACCCCTCGTTATGAGTGCCATGGACTTGAAAATCACCATCATTTTCTCTGCGATCGCTGCAACAGGCTGTATGATATTGAGCCCGCGGCAATCAAGCCTTCACTATTGCCGCAAGGCTTTCTCATGACAGGATTCGATTTGACAATGCATGGTTTATGCGTTGATTGCTGCCCGGCATAGTACCCAACCATGAAAATTTTTAGTCTTTCGGCTGCGTCAAAGCCCCGGGGTTGAAGTCATTGTAAGTGGGTTCATATTATTAATATTGAACCACTTCAACCGCGGGAGCTTTCACGTCAGCCCAAAGGCTGAAAATTTTTATGGTTGGGTACTAGGAAATGCTATCAATGATGCCGCCGCCCAAGCATTGATCACCGGAATAGAAGACGATCGATTGCCCCTCTGTGGCTGCCCGTTGTGGAGTGGGAAAGCGGATGACAGCCTTTTCTCCTTCCATGCTTTCAATGATGCAGGGCTGATCAGCCTGCCGGTACCGAATTCTCGATTGGCAGGTGTAAGGAAAGGGGGGGGCTTGTCCGACCCAACTGAGCTCAGACGCAATCAGCGAGCTGCAGTACAAGGCTTCGTGATCGGCCCCTTGCTCGACATACACAATGCCGTTCGCATTGTCTTTTTTGACGACAAACCATGCCTCTCCCGCCCCTCCGATGCCAAGCCCCTTCCTCTGACCAATTGTGTAGTGGGCAGTCCCTACATGCGTTCCCACCTTTTTTCCTGCCAAGGTAAGAAACGGACCGGGTTGAAAAGCGACATACTGGCTCAAAAAGCTTCTAAAATCTCTTTTTCCAATAAAACAGATTCCGGTGCTGTCTTTTTTTTCAGACGTGGCAAGTCCATGGGCGCGAGCGAGGGAACGTACCTGCGGCTTGTCTATACCACCTACGGGGAAAAGGACCTGTGAGAGGATTTTTTCATTAATCGTGTAAAGGAAATAGGTTTGATCCTTATTGGGGTCAAACCCTTTAAATAGGGCGGGACGATCGTTTTTAATGATATTCTGGCAATAATGGCCGGTGGCCAAAAAATCGGCACCAAGAGCCAATGCTTTCTCTAGAAACACTTTAAATTTGATTTCACGATTGCAAAGAATGTCAGGATTGGGTGTACGCCCTTTTTTCAACTCGTCAATAAAATGTGAAAATACCTGATTCCAGTAGTCTTCAACGAAGTTAACTGAATAAAAAGGGATGTCGATCTGTTCGGCAATGCGTCTTGCATCTTCATAGTCGGCTGCCGAGCGGCAGACGCCTCCCTCATCCTTTTCTTCCCAGTTTTTCATAAAGAGACCAATCACCTCATATCCTTGCTGTTTAAGGAGAAGAGCGGATACCGAGGAGTCGACTCCCCCTGATAGGCCAACGGCTGCAATTTTTTTCATAAACAATTAGACTTTAAAAGTTTATATACATTATATTCCTTTTTTGATTGCATGCAAGGTAAAAAAAGGCTTTATCTTGAAAAAAATTGTAGCGGTTCCTGTCGCCTCTTTATGGGCAAAACCTTCGCGCACAAGCGTAGTGGTGTCGCAATCCCTGTACGGTTGGGCGGTGGACGCACTTGAAAAGAAGGGCTCCTTTTGGCTTTGCGCAAGTGAAGAGGGGTATCAAGGATGGGTGGCTGCCCGTCATCTTGCCGATGAAATTCTGCCTGAAGGTCCGAGAGTTAAGCTTAAGTATGCTGCAACCCATCTTTATGCCACACCGAGCGTTAGCAGAAAGGCTCCTCTATTGACCCTGCCATTTGAAGTCGAGCTGCCGATCCTGCAAGAAGAGGATCAGCGGTGGATCCAAGTGGCTATTTTAGGGAGGAAAAAAGGGTGGATTCAAAGGGAGGATGTCTGGAGTCCCGCGCCCCATTTTCAAATGGAAGATGTCTTGCATATCAGCCGCCAATTTATTGGTTTACCTTATACCTGGGGCGGACGTTCAAGCTTTGGGTATGATTGCTCGGGTTTTGTGCAAATGGTCTTCAGGCAGCTGGGAATCTGCCTTCCAAGGGATGCACGGCAGCAGATCGATGCTCCGGAATGCAGTGAAATTGCCTGGGGTGATAAAAAAAGAGGAGATCTGCTGTTTTTTGGATCGGCTTCTCATTCAATCACACATGTCGCCCTTTATCTTGGAGAGAATGAGCTTATCCACGCATCAGCCAAACCGGTTCCCCGCCTGCAAACCTATACGGTTGGTTATTACGAACAAACATTTAAGTTTTTTTCGGCTCGCCGGGTGCGTTTTTAACGATCTTTCCGAGAAGGTCTCCTAAGCGATTCAGGCCGGGCGAGAAGTCGAGCTTATCCAACTCCACCTCAATCAGAAAAAAGGTTCCACGCTTTGTAAAGGCCTGCTCAAAGGCCTGGACGAGCTCTTCTTCTGTGGTTGCTTTTATCCCTACTCCGCCCCCCAGTACCTGCGGAATCAGCGTGTAATTCCAGTTTTGAATGTCGTTATAGCTCCCTTCAAGCAGAGGCCTTTCTGTTCCGTATCCATGGTTATTTAACAGAATGATAATGGGATCGAGTCCATACCGGATGGCGGCCGAAAGTTCCATTGCGCTCATTTGAAAACCCCCATCCCCAATAATGCCGACGATCCTTTTTTGAGGGCTGGCAATTTGCGCCCCAATGACCCCGGGCACCCCAAATCCTAAGCTGGCAAAGTAAGCACAGGCAATAAAGGAGCTGGGCGGGAGTGTCAGGTCGGCGCTTGCAAAGAGGGCGTCGCCGATATCTGAAACGACAAAATGGTCAGGCTGCAGATAAGTCTGCAAGCATTCAAACAACCGGCGTGTAGTGGTAAGGGCTTGAGGCTGCGGTTGAAAATCCTCTTTCAGGCGGGATTGTCTGGATATGTGAATGGGTTCCTGAGATGCGCGCTCTAATTGTATCCCGTTTAAACCTTCAATGAACTCTTTTAGGCTGACTTTATACGTGTGATATCCAATTGAGAGGGAAGAGCGAGTAGCGACCAGCCGATGTTCCTGGTCCGCTTTTGCAGTAAAAATTCCTGTATCGAGATCATGCATAATGACTCCGGCAACAAGCATGCAGTCGCACGATTCAACAAGATCGATCACTTCCGCAGGACTCAAGCCCCCCTGATAAACACCTGCAAACAGCGGGTGATACTCATCGATAACTGTTTTTCCAAGAAGGGTTGATACGATAGGGATCTGAAACCGTTCGGCAAACTGGAGGAGAGGACTGCTTAATTTGAAACGCAAGATTTCATGCCCGGCCCAAATCAAAGGACGTTTGCAGGTCGATAGAACAGCAACTGTCTCTTTTAAGGCTTCCTGCAAAATGTTTGGATCGCTTTTTTCAATTGCCAGATGGTGGAAGGTGTTTTTTTCAGGCAAAGGGGCATCCACTTTATTGCGTGGAATTTCAAAATAAACAGGTTTTTTTTGTTCGAGGCAATTTTTTAAAACCCTTTCAATAATTGAAATGGCCGTTTCCGGATCATCTAAAATACCCTGGTCAATGGTCACATGCTTGAAAATATCCAATTGCGTCCGGTCGCCATGGGTGGCAATTGATTTATTGATTAGATGATGGAGCGTCGAATTGCGCATGAACTCTTCAGTCCCCACCGTTCCTGATATGACGACAAGTGGGGAGTCTTCCACATACGCTTGTGCCAGTGAGTTCGTGATATTGATACCGACTCCATAGGTGATGCACGCAGCGCCAATTCCCTTGATACGGGCATACGCATCGGCAGCATATCCAGCAGTATTTTCCCTTGTCATATTAATGAACTGGATAGAAGGATGCTGCTCAATTAATTTATCAAATCGCAATACATAATCCCCAGGCACGCCAAAAATATGCTCGACTCCCAGTTCCCTTAAGCGGTCTAGTAAATATTGCCCTATGGTTGACATAAGCGTTCCATCCTTTTTCTTTTTAGTTAAAGGATCAAAGCGATTGTGTCAATCAAATAAATTGTTTATTTATGTTATTAAATAGTTTATTGTTAATTATTCAAAAATAATAAAGGTGATTATAATGAATGATATAAATTCAGCTACCGCTGTTATCTATGCTTCTTTTGCCAGCAACCCTATCCACCAAGGCCATATGGCGATGATCGCCCGGGCCATTGAAGGTGTAAAAGAAAAAAACATTCAGCCTTTGCGTGTCTTTGTCTCCTTATCTCATTATTCTTACCTACGCAATAAAATCATTGGACAAAATCTTCGAATAAAAAGGGAAAAATCAGAAGGGGCAAATTATTCTTATGAAATTTTCTTAGATGGTGATGCCCTCGAAAAATTTTTAAAAGCAGCTCTCGAGGAATTTAAAGATAATTTTCAAAATGTACCGGTCGAATTCTGGGGTGATCAGGACGAAGGAGAATCGGACCATTTTGAATCTTATACCATTTCCCGAAATTAAAATCATAAATTTGACTTGTGATCACCTTCATCTTTAAAAGATCTCTCCTTGTTGATATTCAAAGATATCAACTTCGAAAAGATCTTTTAAATCTGAAGCGCTGACAAGCCAACTTTA
>JAJTHR010000034.1 GCA_021298935.1 Parachlamydia sp.
AATAAATTTCTTAAAAAAGAAATATGGCGCAACAATTCAGGAAATGCTTGCTTACTATTCAGAAGCACGGGCAAAGCTTGCCCGTTTGGAAAATGCCGAACAAGAAATAGAGGATACAAAACGTGCGCTGGAAGAGGCCAGGCAAGCTGCCAATGCCTCTGCGTGCGCTCTGACTGAAAGAAGAAAGGAAAGCGCGCTGCGTCTTCAAAGCGAGCTGACCGAACAAGTTCAGTCTCTCAATATGCCTAAAGCGCTTATTCAAATAAGCCTGCAGCAGCAAAACCGGACATTGCAAGGCGATGAAAAGATTGAAATTTTCCTGAAAGCCAATCAAGGCGAGCAAGCCACCTCTGTTAAAGAGGGATCAAGCGGAGGAGAGATTTCAAGAGTGCAATTAGCCCTTCAAACATTGTTGGCAGGGAAAGAGAACATCCCCACCATCATCTTCGACGAAATCGATTCCAATATTGGGGGGGAAACAGCTACGGTTGTGGGTAATAAGTTAAAGGAAATAGGTGAGAGGCACCAGGTGATTTGCATCACCCATTTTCCGCAAGTGGCTGAATCGGCTCACTACCATTTTCAAATCTCAAAAGTCGAAAAAGAAGGGCGCACACTGACTGAAGTCGTTGAATTGAATCAAAGGACAAAGCAGCGGGAACTCAATCGTATGGCAGGTTTGCAGCTCGCGAAAGTTTAGTTTTAATTGATCTTAGCAAAAGGAGCAGATGAATGAGCAGATCTTTTGCTTTTTTTGCGTAAGGTAAGGTTTTAGGCTTCTTCTGGCGGAGCTTCTTTTGGCTTCAGCATAATTAAATAGGCTTTTTTATGGGAAAAAAACTCTTCAGCTGAAATTTCTTTGGTTGTTGGACCTGAATCATTGCAGAACCAGTATTTCCCTTCCTTTTTGACATAGGCGACGTAGTGGCCTCCAAGATAGGAGCCTTGATGAACAACGTAACCGACCACTTCGTATTTTGTCTGGCCTTGCGGTTCCCTATTGCGAAAACAGGGAGCCAAATCAACCCCCTCGCTTGGAAGGTGCACTAAATTATCATTTTTTGTGAGATTACTATTGAAACGCTTGATGTGCACAGCCAATAGTTCGGGCAGAGATTGAAGCTCGAACCATGTTTCGTAATTAGCGAATTGACGCACATTGCCATCAGCAATTTCTACACCAGGCTCAACAATGGCATCGCGAGGATCCAAAAGAACTTGATTGCGTAAATCATTAATGTGCACTTCATTAGCAAAATAGTTTTGAATAACATCCTGCAAATTGGATGCCCGTTGTAATTGACAACTTAGGGTATAATTCGTTTCTTTGTTTGAAGGGAACAGGACACCTGGTATATCAGATGTCTTAAAAAACCGTTGGGCATGAAATGGGATTTCTAAGATATTTTCCATGATAAATTCGACAACTGCCGCAGCATCACGTTGAGATGAAATCGACTCACGGAAGCCATTCCCCACTTGCAGGTCAGCATGCAGTCTGGAATCAAAAATAAGTTGCCGTAATTCCTTAAGCGTCAGCGTGTGGGTCATTGATAAAACATAATCAAGCAGGCCCGGTTTTTGAGTATTGGTGGGGCTGGGCTTTAATAGTTTGGCAATTTCATGCTGAATCTTTTTCCGTTGATCGGCGCTGGTCTTTTTATCATGTAATTGAGTGCGCAAGGGAGCTTTCTGTTGTTCTGAAAGGGTTGGCATCGCTAGCTGCTCTTCCAAATTGCTGATCGTAGAATCCAGCCTATCTTGAAGTATCCTTCCTTCAGCTTCTTTGGTACAAAAAAGAAGGTGAAAGGCCGAATCAAGATAACAGCTGTTTCCTACATTTTTTAAAGCCAAAGGACGGGCAGCCCCTTGTAAAGGGGAAAGCCCGCCTTCACTTTCTATAAATTCTTTTTCAAAATCATACATACTTCTTTGCAAATTAAGGGCTTTCGTTACATTAAGGCTGGGAAGGATCGCTTCTTTAAAATGTTCCCAGTCTTCCATAAGTTCCTGCCGTAAAGGAGCAGGCATAGGAATAGCTGCTTGAGTGAGCTGTGAGCTGTATCCCTCAAATAGGGTACAGCAATCAGTTTTCTTAGAATTAACAATTAAATCCAAATCAGCAGATAAAAGCTGGTACTCTTCATTTAATAATTTCATTTCGCTAAAGAATCCATCATAATCTTCTTGCCAGGAAGCCATTTCGGCAATGAAGAATTCTAAATTAAAAATATTTTGTTTTAATGAAATTTTTAATTCACTTACCTCTTTTAAAACTCTTCTAATATTTAATTGATTAATATCCACATCGGATAAAGCTTGGATGCGGCCTCGCATGATTGGTTTTTCCTGCGTAATTTCATGAATTTTTTCGCGGAATTCAAAAGAATTAAAATTAATTTTTGGTTGATAGACGATTTTTAAAAAAGCATGCTCGATCCGTACTAGCAAATTTGTTAGCCACCTTAAAACTGAAGCTTTAAAAGTTCGTGCCGATTTTTGGAGCCCTTCTGCATACGTTTGAATCGCGGAAGAAAAAGATAAACGAGGGGTAACTAAAATCTGCTCTTCGGGTGGGTAAGGTAAAATAGGATGTCTAACAAGAGGATGATTAGTAGGATTTGCCATTTTTACTCATTTAATTTTTTTATTCATGATTATTTTATTTTAAGACGTCATTATTTTCAACAAACTAGATTGTATCATAGGAACATTGGTTTTCTGTTAATCTACTGTTAAAATTTCTTAAAAATTTATCCCCCATCTGCTAATGTATCAATCTGTACGAAAAGGAATTCCCATGCTTAAAAAACTCATTTTTCTGTTTGCATTTTCTGTATCTTTGCCTCTTTTCGGAGTGGATCAGGCGCTTGATTTTAGTGATTATAGCGATGAAAACATCAATATTTTTCCAAAGAAAAAAGACACTCCTTTTGAATTGAACATTCATGTGGATGGCATTCAACCGGCAAAAATTAAAAAAGGATTTTATAAAGGCGACGAAGTCTCTTACTGTGAAGCCAAAGCCGAGGCAAGCATGGTTGTTTACTATTGCCCGGCATATTCGGAAGGCGCCAACATTGCATTAGGTTATACAAATACCTACCTGCACTGGATTGAAAATCCCTACTTTGACCAGGATCGTTTCAATACAATCACCTTTACTTTGGGAGGAATTACAAAAAGAGTCGAAGGTTGGCTGTGGAGGGGACAATTTGACATTAATTATGACGTTGACGGCAGCCTTATTGCTCAGTATTTTAATTATAATATCCTTTTATGGGGCCGCTACGATCTTTCAAATCAAATCGGTTTGCATGTCGGTTTAATCGCGCAAACTGGAATGGGATTGGACAAGGTGTATCCCATCCTTGGCGCGGACTGGCAAGTCACGAAGAATTGGAGAATCAATTTAGTCTACCCTGTGAATATTTCAATTGAATATGCACTCAATGACAAATGGGCGCTTGCTTTAGCCGGTAGAAATTTCGATTCCAGGCACCGCATCAAAAAAGACGAATGCCATGGTAAGTCTGTCATCCGCTATCAAAACGTGGGTGCTGAGTTTGCAGTGAAATTTGCAGGGGACAATTTATCAGCCAATTTACATGCAGGGTCAACACTTGGGGGCGATTACCGCATTGCAGATGCGCAAAACCACCATCCCCGCCATTATAAATTAAGACCGAGCGGCTATGTTGGCGGGGAAGTTGATTTTAAATTTTAATAACAACTTACAACCGACTATTTAAATTTTATTTTCTTTATAAAAACTTAATATAAAATTGCATAATTACATTATCTCGACTTTGTACATTTTTTGGGCTCATATTCTAGAGAGAAGCAAACTGCAGCGTAATAAATTTCGCAGGAAGGGGTATTTCTACCCCTCCGAGGAATTTATTTAGCTGTAGGAAGCTTCTCTCCGAAGATGGGTCCAAAAAATGTACAAAGTTGAGATTATATTTATTAAATTTAATAAAAGGTGTTTATGATTAATCAGCTCAATGACCTGCATGCTCAATTCTCAGCCGTTCTGAATACAGATTCTATGTATTTGAATCGCGACGATCGGGCGTCGACGGGATTTTCGCAATCAGCTGAAAAAACATCTCACCTTTATGAAATATTCCGCCAAGGAATGAGTAAAATTGAAGCATTGGAGAATCGATTTGATACCCAGGAAGAAGTTCAGCAAGCCATCGATCAGCTTCAGTTAATTCAAATCGATAGCGATGGTTTTTATACCCGTTATTGTAATAAAACCAACACATGGGTCCGTTGGCTGCTGAAGAAAATCCCTCTCGTACTAAGAAGATTGCTTCCTAAAATTTTTGACCATGGCATTGAAAGGGCTGAAGCACAAACAAGACAAACCCATCTTCAATTGAATCAGGCTCTCGGGACTCGGATTCGCCAACTTCGAAATGTGCGTATTGCTCCCCAATTGCCCGTTGATCCTCCTATCCCACCCTCTCCTATCCCCACTCCTCAGCCCCCTCCAGAGCCACCCCCTGCAGAACCTACCCCTACCCCTCTGGCTCCCAGCATGGATCAGGAAGCAATGCAGGCAAGCTTTATCGCTTCCACTTTAAAGTATCAGCAAAAAAAAGATCGGGCTGTGCAGGATGCAATCATTGAGGAAGTGCAAGCCCTTCAGAAGGGTTCATCATTAACAATGAAAAATTGGCACCAAGCGCTTGACCGCATTCTGACCCTTATAAATACCTTGCCTTCAGATTTAAGAGAATCAGCCCTTGTTCGCGCTGAAGTGCCCGCTCAATTAATTCCCCTTTTTCTAATTGACGGACAAAAGGCCGCCTACATCACCAATAATTTGTACAATACACAATGGGATTTACCTTATGCTGCAGCCACCCAGGTAGAGGAGATGACATTTAATGGTTTTATTCAGAGCGTCGGTTTGGTCTTCCCTCGGCTGATCAATAAGAAAGGCCGGCAGATCAATCCCAGAAAATTGAATGAATACAAGGGGGCGATGAAAATAGAGGCCGCTCATTTAGCGGAATATGCTCAATTGCTTGAACAATTTCCCTCCTGCCGGCCGGACCGCCTGGAAATTGAGATGGAAAGTATCATGACGGCTGAACGATTCAGACAAATTTTAGCGCTAAAAGAAAAAACCCTTACTCTAACCCTTTCAAAAGTGTTAAAAATTAATTTAGCTGAAATAGGCGCCACGCAAGAAGAAGAGCAGTTTTTCTTGGAGAACCTGCAAGCCATGCATTTGCCCGATCTTCTTTTGCTTCAACTGGCTGAGCATGATAAAAAACATCTCCCACCCGCTCTTTTTTCCAATGCCTTAAAGGCATGTCCAAAGCCATTTCTCATGAAGGAATGCTTTAGCGCCTGTTCAAACCCTGACGACATTTTGCTGCCAACCTCCCTCACCGATATAAAAAATCTTGATTTGCAAGAATTTTCTTCTGAACGTATCGAATATCTTTTAAAACAATGGTCGCCGCTTGAGTGTTTAAAGCTCGGTCCGAATTGTACTGAAGAGACGATTAATGAATGGATAAAAGCGGGCTTTTTTCATTGTATTCAATCGCTTGATCTCAGCGAATGCTCCCTTTCAACGGATATTTTATTTTCCTTAAACGCGCTTCCGAGCCTTTGGTCGTTGAGATTGCCGGAATTAACGAAAGGGGATGTCCCGCTCGACCTCCTACCTAAATTTGACAATCCATTCAAAATTAAGCAATTTTATACACAGGCTTCTATAACCCGCACCGTTGCCGGAGAACTTTATACCGGCCTTCCTCTTTGGGCAACTCTCTTTGAAATACCGCTAGCACGCCTTGGAACGGAAGAGGCCATTCTACCAAACCATACAGTGCTAGATCCCCTAAGTGTCACTTATTGGCTTTATCAAAACGATTTTCGCCTCCTCGCCACGCCGCAACTAGGAGTACAAAGCATTGTCGCAGATGCTTGCGAATATGTGAATGACGATAACCTAATTGAGTTTTTGCTTAAATTTCCAAATGCACGTGAAGTGAGCCTGTATAACTCCCCCCATATTACAGACCAGGGAATTGCCGCTTTAATTGAGGCCTGCCCCCAAATTGAAAAAATCGACTGCTCAGGATGCCTGCATGTCACAGATGCACTCTTTAATGCTGCCGTAATGAAAGTCATGCACGAAAATCCCCGTCTGACGCTCAATCTGTCAGGAACTTCCGTTACAACTGAGGCACTTCCCTTGTATGAAAGCGGCTTGGAAGATCGAATCATTTTAAAAAATCATCGCTTAAAAATCATCGATGAACAACTGACTGATGAGGGAGCTCTTGAGGCAATCCTTCAAGCACAGGACTTGGCACATGTGCGCCATTTAGATTTGAGCGGATGTACGCAACTGACTGACGAGGCACTCAGCCTCCTCCTTGATCGCTTGAATACAGATCAGTTTATTTTTGACCACCAGGGGGGTAGAAGAGATAATCCCCAGCGTTTGAATTTGATCTCATTGAATTTATTTGGCTGCAGCCAAATCACACTCAAAGCCTTTGATGGAGAAAGTGACAACACTGGCAAAATACAGCCTAAAATATTGAATACCTTGCAGCAAATTGGACTTGGAAAAACTTCTCTTTGGAAAGAAGAGAGTGAAGAGCCAATCGATCTTTTCGGACCGTTAAGCGTCGTTTATGACGACTATTCTGAAGAAGAGGAAGAGGAGCTTGAGGAAACGGCCGTGCCGGAAATTGCATTTGATTTCTCAAACTTATACCCCCAGATTGAAAAATTGCTGGAGCCCCAGATTTTCACTCACAAAATTTCACCCGCTGATCAATTGGAGGCCTGTTTTGATGAATCCGAAGCTTCTAATATCATTCACAATAGGATGGCAATTGAGCTGTTCGCAAACGAGCGGCTTCCCAAAGGGCAGCTGTTAAAATTAGACCGGACACCCGTTGATGTCGAGCTCGCAGAAAGCATGTCTTTATATTTTAAAGACTTAGATGATGAAGGGGTCACTGCAACCCTGCCAAGACTCTTTTGCTATTCTTACTCTGGATACATCCGCAATCAAATGCGTAAGGGCGAGCTGATCAAAGCTGAAGGGGTTGATTTGGTCAATCAAAATGCTGCCCCGAAAGCTTCAGAAACAATTATTAATATGATGCAGGGCAAAGATGCGGTTTCTTCCCTTGACTGGAAAACTGCCTACCAGGCGGCTGAATTGGCAAAAGCTTTGAAGTTACCGTTGGCGCAACAGGACTTACTTAAAAAAAGGGTACATAGCCAATTTGAGATTGATAGAGCAGATGATATGTTTTTCTTTTCACGCGCCCTCAATGACCTTGAAGCCATTGAGCAATTTGAAGACCAGTTATGCATGCTAGCTGAAGTTGATTATGATGCTTTAAAAGATACCTTGTATCCTCTTTGTGAAGCGCATAATCTCAAAAGATTGCGTGGAGTACTGGATAACTCTGCAGCAAGGTCATTCGAAGAGCAAGAAAAAGCCGCTGCCAATCAAAGCCTGTCAACCCATGAACTGCAAACGCAATTGAATGAGGAATTACTTCGTTATCAAGCCTTTGGATTTGTTTAGAGGGTGTTTTTATCATTTTTTTTTTCGGGAATTAACGCTTTGAGTGCCTCCGTAAGGGTTGGGTGTTCAAAGCGGAAACCCTCTTCTTCCAGGACGGCCGGCACCACTCTTTGACTGCTTAAAAGTAATTCATCCGACATTTCACCAAATAAGGCCCTTAAGAGGAAGCAAGGCATGCGCAAAAAAGAGGGACGGTGCAAAGCTTTTGCCAGACCCTTTGTAAATTCCTCATTTGATACAGCATCAGGACTGACAGCATTCACAGGACCTTCGAGATTTTTTTGACGGATTAAGTAATAAATGACTCCCATTAGGTCTTCGAGGGTGATCCAGCTGATAAACTGCTTTCCATCGCCAAAACTTCCTCCAAAGCCCCATTTGAAGGCGGGAACCATGTTTTTCAAAGCGCCCCCCTTTAAACTTAAAACCATGCCGGTCCTTAAGAAAATGGTACGAATGCCTTTTGCGATTGCCGGCTGTGCGGCTGCTTCCCATGCCGCGCATGTATCAGCTAAAAACCCGCTTCCTTGAGGACTTTTTTCATTTAATGAGCGGCTTCCCTGATTTCCATAATAGCCGATCGCAGATCCGCAAATAAATACTTCGGGGGGATTTTTTAATTGAGCCAAGGCTTCAGAAAGCAGGTGCGTCCCTTGGACACGACTTTCGTGAATTTTTTTCTTCTTTTCTTCCGTCCATCTGGCTGAGATATTTTCACCAGCCAGATGGACAACAGCATCAAAACCCTCTAATAAATTGAGATCTAACTGGCCCTTTGTAGGATCCCAGAGGATTTCATAGGGACCGGTTTTTTGCTTATGCCGCACCAAACGGTAAATTTTATGGTGCCCCACCCTCAAAAACTTAACTAACTCTGAGCCAATCAGGCCAGAGGATCCTGTCACCAAAATTTTCATCTAAAGCCCTTTACATCAATGATTATTTTGTCATATCAAATTTTTTAATTATTATAAAGGGCGTAATAATCTCTCTTCAGTCGGAGTCCAATATATTTGACCGTGTGCGTAGGGTTCCGTCTGATTTCTTTTACCTTCTTCAATCAATTCAAAAAGGTTAGCGGGATTATAAATGTTGTTTCCCTCCTCTTTAAAAAAATCGCTCGTTGAATAATAAACCTCTCTGAAACCTCCCCCCTCCAGCGGTTCTTTGTAACTCAATCCCCGATGTGAACCAAACCCTCGATGGAAAAACCAAAGCAGGATGGATTTCAGCCAATCAGCCCGATTGTGTACAAAGCTCAAGAAGGAGTCAATACCCCTTATTTTTGTTCGGCAAACGGTGATGGGAACCTTGTACAATTCACCGATGTGCGGCAAAGCGCATTGCGCTGCTTTTTGCACATAATAGGCACAGTTACGGCCGCTGAACTGGAAGATGCCGTCATTGACCATTAAGCGATAAATGCTTTCCAACAGCACCTCCTCCTCTGCCTGTGTGGTGCAAAGAGGCAGGATCGCCCTTTCCCGCTGAGGTAAGTACTGATTTTGATCAAAATGGACAAAAGCGAACTTCAAACAGCCGCAAAAAAACCTGATTTTATCCATGGTGGTGACCGCATACCGCTCTCCAAAGGGACCCGGGTAGCACACCTTCCAGTTGCCATCCGGCATGCGGTAATTGATTTTCCAAAAGCCATGGCAATCAATGGCCGTCAAGTCCCTGTGCGTCCGTGCAGCGCAGGCTTCAATTATTAGGGTGCGCCCAAGCATTTTCTCACGCCCATAGCGCTGCTCCATCTCCACTTGCGTTAAAACGCGGGCCGGAGGAACGAGATCCATCCAATTTTGGCGGGGCCAAGTGGAGGGAGCCTCATTGTACGTTTGCGATGGTGCATTAAAAGGGCCGAAAGTGGGATGAAAATTAATGATTCCCCATTGGCATAAAGCAAAATTAGTCTCTTTATCATTTTTTAAAGACCATTGCCTCATGATTTCTTTCACAGTAACGAGCGCGCTCCCTTTTTCAAAAAACACCTCTTTTTCCGGTTTCAGTAAGCTGATGCGCTTTTGCTTTGCAGATTCAAAAAGTCTGAAATTCCCATTATAGATAGGCAAGCTTAAAATTTTCTTAACAATTCCTTCTGTTTTTGTGGCCACTTGTTCGACTTTCAATAGTGCGCAGACATTTGATCTGGCATGTCCAAGAGCGCTGGACATGAGGGAGTCCTTGATCCACGTTTTTTTGCTATCAAACTGAATAAAGGCATCGACAGGCAACCATTGACGAATGGCCCAACTCATGAATTCTTTACGGTAGGCAGTATCCTCAAGCAAATCGACAAACTCAGGGTAGCACGCGGCCTGCCCTAATGCCTCTCTTTCCAAAAGATTGATTTCATTATTTCTTGTGAGGGGCTGTCCCCGCTTCCATTCAAGGAGGTATTCTTCAAGCTTTTGCATTTGTTGTGCGTCCGGCCTGTCAAGGGGATCCACTCCCCCATTTGATGCGCCGATGCGATAGCGCAAGCTGACCTTCAATTTGCCTAATTCCCTTTGCGCTTTTTTTAAAGCGGGGCTGACGGAAGGGAGGCGGCTGATTTCTCTTTCAATGGCTTCGATAAATTTAAAATAGGGAACGAATTTTTCACGATAAATGCGCCCCTCGGCTTGCCTCTCTTCCGCATAGATTTTTACGGCCTGATTCTCAAGCTGGCCATACAGCCCTTTCACTTGATTGATGATTTCAACCAAGCGGGGTTGTGTTTGACCTGTAATCCAACCACAAATATAGTGGTTGTAACGACTTTCTCCAATCAATGTACCAATTTTATTATAATTGACAATAGGCTGATCCAGCTCCACATTAATTTTTTGCAAGTCTTCTAACCCTAAGGATAAGCTAGGCATTCAATCCCCTCACCGTTTATTTTTAAAAAGGTTGAAAATGATAGCTCTTTAGGTAAAGAAAAGCAACTATTGCTTAATTAATATAAACCCTTTTAATATGGCTCTTTTACTTAGAGGTTTTATGGCCCAATTAGATAAGGAAACAATCAAAAATCTGACCCGGCTTTGCAGGATCGATTGCACTGAAGAAGAGCAGGCAGCTCTTTTAGAGAGCTTGAAGAAAATTTTAAATTACATCGATTTATTGAATGAAATTGATACTAAAGATGTTCCCCCTTGCGACCATGTCTTGGAAGAGATTGTGAATGTCTTGCGTGATGACGAAATTGAAGACGGATTGAGCAGGGAGCTGTTTTTAAATAACGCCCCCTCGCATATCGGAGGAATGATCCGTGTCCCGACCATTATTAAACAAAACCAAGCATGATGGGGGGCAGAATGTATCAATTATCAGCCATAGAAATTAGAGATCGCTTTCTTAAAGGGGAACTATCAGCCTCGGCCATTACGCGTACCTTTCTGGACCGCATTTTAAAACTGGACAAACAAGTGGGGGCCTTTCTTTCTGTTTTTGAAGATAAAGCAATGGCAAGGGCAGAATAATTGGATAAAATGC
>JAJTHR010000331.1 GCA_021298935.1 Parachlamydia sp.
CTTCCTCGCCTCCTTATCCCTCAGTACTTTCTTCTTCCCACCTCTTTCTGGGCTCCTCTTTGGCCCTCTTGCCTCTTTGCCATTTTTTGCTCTCCTGCCTTCCTAACTTCTGTAGGACATAAAGACCAAGTGGACCTCCCTCAACAGCGAGGTGCTCTCTAATAACTCCTCTACGGTACTCATCCCCATCAACGAGCCCGCGCCCGGCAAAAAAGAATCTCAGATCACCGAATATTTGAAGAACTACAATGGCCCGGGCATCCAACACATCGCCCTCGGTTGTACCGACGTTCTACGAACGATCGAAAGAGTTGCGGAGTTGTCGGGGCTCGGAGGTTTTGAATTTATTCCCACGCCCGAAACCTATTACGAGGACCCGGGTGTAAAGGAGATTTTGGAGTCGAGGTTCCAGCCCAAGGATAGAGAAGTCATCAAGAAGCACGGAATTTTGTTGGATAAAGATGAAGAGGGTACGACGTCTGTCCTCCATGATTTCTCTCCTCTCCTCCGTTTCTTCTCTATGCTTTCTCTCCTCTCCTCTGTTCCTTCTCTCCTCCTCCCTCTTCTTTGATGCTCTTTGCCCTTTTCTCCTTTCTTTCGTTCCTCTTGGACTCTTTATTTCTTGTTTCCCTCTTAGGATTTGGCGCTCGCTTACTTTCTCAGGTGTTTTGGTACAAATTTTCACAAAGCCGTTGTTTGACAGGCCTACCATCTTCGTAGAACTTATCCAGAGACTTTGCACTGATCAGGTACGGAAAAGGAGGAATGAGACGTCGGGAAGGGGTGTCACAAAGGAGGCGAGTACAAGGTTGAATGAGGAAGGAGAAGAGGGAGCAAGGAAGTGGAGAGGCTAACTAATATCTCTAAGGTTTATACGCGTGCAGGATGTGGAGGTTTTGGCAAAGGGAACTTTCGTGCCCTCTTTGAATCCATCGAGAGGCTGCAAGCACAAAGAGGAATGCTCCTCGATACCAACGAAGAACAGTAAGCAGCTCAGGCGTTAACGAGGAGACAGTCTTTGATACTGTCACAATCCTAATAAACATAGCGATTAGAATTAGCAGTCCTGAGAATTAGCTTCAGGCCAACACCGGAGTTTGTTTCTTTTGAGCACCACTGTACAGAAGGGTGGGTGATGTTCCTTCACTGGACTGTGTGCAGTTCAAGTGCCACGACGTGTAGGTACAAGTCGTCTCTTAACGTACTCACTCTCCAAGAAGAAGCTTGTCCATCCTTCGTGGCCACACAATACAACGCCCATTCTCTTCACAAAACTCAGAGGTGCGGTTGAGTTCAGTTCCTTCACTCACAAAACAGGCTACAAAGGAACCTCTCAAAAATGGCCCCCACAAGAAAAATCACTCAGCAAGACAGATGGTGCATAAGGCTCTTTGTGCGTGCTAATGTTTCAGGCACCCAAAAAGCAACACAGCCAAAACAACAAGTCCATTTTGGCTTCTGAGACAACGACTAAGTCCAAAAAACACTACAAGAACCCCAGGCAAAACCAAACGTACCGTCACACAGCCCAGTCACCAGAGAGCAGATCAAAGCCAGAGATATCCCAACAAACATCCAAGGTCCAAGGAACTAACTTTGGCGACATCAAATCGTACACATCCTTCATCAGCAAGTGTGCCAAGTCCAATGAGGTCCGAAGGGCGGAAGAGGCTTTTGAGGAAATGAAAAAGAAAGGCGCAGATCCCAACGAAGTCACGTACAACACTCTCATCAACATGTACGCCAAAAAAGGGAACATCGAGAAAGCAGAGGTGACTTTTGAGGAGATGAAGAGGGAAGGCAAAGTTCCGGACGAAGTGACTTACAACACCCTCATCCACATGTACACCAAAAAGGGAGACATCAAGAAAGCGGAGGAGAGCTTCGAGGCCATGAAGAAGGAGGGTAGAAGGCCAACAAACATCACTTTTAATACTCTCATCGACGGGTACTCCAAAAAGGGAAGATTTGAAGAAGCGGAGGAGACCTTTGAGGAGATGAGGAGGGAGGGCCTAGAGCCCAACGAAGTCACTTTTAACTCCCTCCTCCGGATGTACGCCCGGGACGGGAGGGTGAAGGAGGCAGAGGAGGTTTTAGGGACGATGGAGGGGGCAGGGAGGAAGCCAGACAAAGTTACGTTCAGCACTCTCATTAGCATGTACGCCAAGAACAAGATGCCAGAGGAGGCTGAAGGAGCCTTCAAGAGGATGAAGGAGGAGGGAAGGGAGCCGCCAGACGAGGCGATCTATAACATCCTCATCAACATGTATGCCAAGAAGGAGGAGGCAGGGAAGGCTGAAGAGATTTTCGACAAGATGAGGAGGGAGGGCTTCGTGCCCAAAGAAGTGATGTTCATGAACCTGATTAATTTATGTGTTCAGGATGGGAGGGTGGAGAAGGCGGAGGAGATTTTTCGGGAGATGAAGAGGCACGGGAAGGAGAACAAAATCGTGTGGACCACCCTCATAAAAATGTACTCGAAGAACGGGATGGTACCAAAGGCAGAGGAGACTTTCGAGGAGGTGAGGAAGAAGGGTAAGGACACGGAAGTCACGTGGCTGGCCCTTCTAAAAACGTATGCGATGAACGGGCTGGTACGGAAGGCGGAAGAGACTTTAGAGAGGATGAGGAAGGAGGGCAAGGACACAGAAGCCGCGCGGACCATCCTCCTCAAGACCTATGCCAAGAATGGGCTTGTACAAAAATCAGAGGAAGTTCTAGAAGAGATGAGGAAGGAGGGCAAGGAGCCCAACAACGATATTTTAAACGCTCTTCTGGGGATGTACTTCCAGGAAGGTCTGGTACACAAAGCAAAGAACATTTTAAAGGAGTCAGTGGCAGCACAAAAAGTCACCGTCAACACGATGGACTTGTTTCGTTCTGTGTACCTTAGAGAAGGGCAGAGGAGGGAGAGAGAAAAAA
>JAJTHR010000334.1 GCA_021298935.1 Parachlamydia sp.
CGAAATTTATTACGCTGCAGTTTGCTTCTCTCTAGAATATGAGCCCAAAAAATGTGCAAAGTCGAGCTTAAAAAATTAGTCCTTTTGAATCAAGATAACTCTGTAATAAAATGGCTGCGCTAATTTTATCCACCACTTTTGCCCTTTTTTTTCGTGTCATCCCGCCCTCTCTTAAGGAGCGCTCTGCCTGGACGGTCGTCAAGCGTTCATCCCACATTTTAATGGGAATGGAAGTTGACTGGGCAAGCAGTGTTGTGAAGTGCTTCACTTCATCAGCCAGCAAGCCCGTCTTCCCGCTTAGCAAAAGCGGCAGCCCAACAACGATTTCTTCAATTTCGCAGCCATGCATTTCGCAGATATTGGCAAAAGCCTCCATCATTTTTTTGATCGTCAGCTCCGATTTTTTTTCGGCTGCCACGATTGAATGGGGGATCGCGATGATTTTGTTCGCGTCGGAAAGAGCCAAACCAATGCGGCACATTCCAAAATCGATGCCTACAATCCGCGCGGGACGGGGTTTATTCATTACGCCCTTTTTTATGGTGAATCATCGCTAAAATAAAATCGCGGAATAAGGGGTGGGGCTCAATCGGTTTAGACTTAAATTCCGGGTGAAATTGCACACCGACCATCCAGGGATGCCCTTTTATTTCAGCAATTTCACATAAATTCTCCCCTTTTAACGTGCCTGTAACAATGAATCCTTTTTTCTCCATGGCTTCTTTATAGGCATTGTTAAACTCAAAACGATGGCGGTGCCTTTCGCTGATCTGTCCTTTTTTGTAAGCTTTGAACGCATGCGTTTCTGGCTTGACATCGCAGGTGTAGGCTCCAAGACGCATGCTTCCACCAAGTTCCTGCACGCCCTTTTGCTCGTTCAGCATGGAAATGATCGGGTGTTCCGTATCTGGATCAAATTCCGTTGAATTGGCGTTTTCAAGACCTAGGGCATGCCGGGCAAATTCGACTGCCATCACCTGCATGCCAAGGCATATCCCGAAATAAGGTGTATGGCTTTCACGGCAATGACGTGCCGCCTGGATCTTGCCCTGCCAACCTCGTTCCCCGAATCCACCAGGAATCAAATAACCGTCGCATCCCTTGATTTGCTCGACAAGTTGGTCAAAATCAGACGGAAGCTTGTCGGCTTCAAAGCGCTTGATATTTAATTTGTATCCAGCTGCAAGGCTTGCATGGGATAGGGATTCAAAAACAGATTTGTAGGCATCCTGATGCTGGACATACTTGCCGACGATCCCCACTGTAATTTCCCCTTTCGGGTTCTTAATCGTCTCAATGAGCGTTTCCCATTCCTTTAAATTCACTTTAGGATTGGGCAGGGACAGCTGCTTGCAAATCAAGGAATCGATTCCTTGTTCGTGCAGAGTGAGGGGGACTTCATAAATGCTGTATTCCACATCCATTTCATCAATGACCGCTTCTTTTCTTACATTACAAAACAGCGAAATTTTATCCTTCACCTCATCGTTCAGCTTCACTTCCGATCGGCATACAATAATATCGGGGAAAATCCCGATCTCACGAAGGATTTGAACGGAGTGTTGGGAAGGCTTTGTTTTAACTTCGCCGGCCGCTTTCAAATAAGGAACATAGGTCAAATGAATATTCAGGCAGTCGGCGCGGTGTTCGTAGGAAAATTGACGAATGGCCTCCAGGAAGGGGAGCGATTCAATGTCTCCAACAGTACCGCCGATTTCAACAAGGACGACGTCTATTTCTTCCTGTTGCTTTCCGCAATGATAGATCCGTTGTTTAATTTCATCGGTAATGTGAGGGATCACTTGAACTGTTTTGCCTAAATAATCTCCATGCCTCTCCCTTTTAATCACCGTGTTGTAGATTTGGCCGGATGTGATATTGGAGGCTTTTGACAAAAATGAATTCGTATAGCGGTAATAATGTCCTAAATCCAAATCTGTTTCAGCACCATCATCCGTGACATACACTTCCCCATGCTGAAACGGGCTCATCGTCCCCGGATCCACATTTAAATAGGGATCCATTTTCATCATGGCGATTTTAAGCCCTTTTTTTTCAAGCAATAATCCAATGGCAGCCGACGTTAAGCCTTTGCCGAGGGAGGAGCAGACACCACCTGTGATAAATAAATATTTCATTGGGATAACCATTTTTCTAATTTAGTAATATCTTCTGGGACATCTACACCGAGGCCTGCATGGTCGATAACGACAACTTTAATGCGATAGCCATGCTCAAGCACTTTCAACTGTTCCAGGCATTCTTGCAGCTGCAATGGCGTAGGGGGGAGCTTTTGGTAAGTTAAAACGAATTCAGGACGGTACACGTAAAGGCCGATATGGGCGAGAAAGGGAACGGATCTTTCCGCCTGCTCAATTTTTTTTGAAGGAATAGGGGAGCGGCTAAAATAAAGTGCGTTTCCTTGTAAGTCCAGAACGCATTTGACAACAGAGTGTTTTAAGGCTTCCTCGTCTGATGCGGGAGCTGCCAGGGTCGCCATTTGGGCCGAAGGATCGTTAAGCAAAGCTTCTACCGTTTGATTGATTGCCCATGGCTGGAGACATGGTTCATCTCCTTGAATATTGATGATTGCAGAAGCAGACAGCCATTCGGGGGAGTTTTGCAGGACTTCAGCCACACGGTCTGTTCCGGTTAGACAATGGGGTGAGGTCATGACGGCACGTCCGCCAAAGGCGTACACATGATCAAAAATGCGCTGATCGTCGGTTGCCACAATTACTTCATCAATCGATGCAAGCGAAGCATTTTCATAAGATCTTTGGAGGAGGGTTTTACCAAAAATGGGAACGAGAGGCTTTCCGGGAAAGCGCGTACTGCCAAAGCGGGCGGGAATGATCCCGATAATTTGA
>JAJTHR010000137.1 GCA_021298935.1 Parachlamydia sp.
AAATAAAACCGGCGCAGATTCCCATGAATGAACATTACCTGGATCCTTCTTATTATGATTTGGCAACACCTGACGGTAACATTCTCAGTTTAACCAACATTTCAAATGAGCTTGCAGAAGCGGATGTATTGATACAAAATATCAGTCGTGAATTTGTCGGCTTTCAGATCGAGCCTGAGCTTGTCCTATTTAACATTAAAAGCACATTAGCTCAGTTGGGAATGGATGGATATGCAAAGGAATGCGAATTAGACCGCAAAGGACTCTCGGCACGCCTCAAAATTCAATTAAAAGCCTTCGGGCCCATTGCCAGTGAGATGCTAAAACTTCTGAAAGTCGGCAGCTCCATCGGCAAGCTTTTTGCTGCAGATCCGCGCAGACGCGTGCGCGATCCTGACTATCTTTCCCGCATGTTCGGCCGCTCCGATCGCAAAGGGAGACCTCTCCTTTCACTTGGAGGATTGCATGGAAGCACTGATTTGATCCTTGAGAGAGTCGAGGGGCGGACAGTCGCTTATTTGACTCTGCAAAATGGGAGAGTGCGTTACGAACAGTCCATCTATGGATTTTTACCAACATTGGCAAAAGCGCTCGCCACCCACACAAAAATGCGCGACCTTCTCAGGCTGCATCAAGAATGGAAGCCGCATGAGCTCCGCATCGTATCTGAAGATGACATTTTGCTGGTCCGCACTCTGCCTCTGCATATCCGCACAGTTTTTGCCAGGGTGATCGATCCCTTGCTTCCTCCAGGCTATCATCATACCTCGGCTTGCATCCTGCAGCCTGATACGTTTGCTTCGGGAGATATTTACGAACTGCACGGATCCAGCAAAAGGGAATTAACCGATATCCCCCTCGAATTTTACACACTGGAACCCTATCGGGAGCACGTTTTCTTTTCCGATAGAGACCAGCTGCAAACCTGCCTAGAAGATAGCCGAACCCTTTTTGAGGCCTTTGCAACTGCTCCTGCTCCCATAGAGAATGGAACCTCAGTCTTTGTCGTAAAGGGACAGCAATTAAAAAGCCTGCAGCCTGAGGATTGGGTGACCAAAGAAACCCGCTTTCAGGAGTTTCCCGGTCTCTTTCATGGGTCCCGGCAAGCCTTAATGGTCGAGCGCTATATTGAACAGCAGTCTTCTTATCCCTTTTTAAAAGCAATTGAGAACGGAGTCATTACAAGCCAGGGAATCCTTTTGACCCGCTACTTCCCCTCTCCCCTGATGAAAAGGCTTCTTCTTAGCGATCAAGTCCAAAGGTGCTTGAAAGGGATTTATTTTCAATATCCCTCCCATTCCCATATGAGCTTTTTTTCTGCCGAAGACCGGGCCCTTCTGCATGACCTGGAAAAATTTGCCATCCCTGTTTTTTGGGTCGATGAAATCACCCGTCAGGTTTTGCAGTACATGCAAAAACCGGACCGTGATTCAGGCTTCTTTGTTCCCTTGAATAAAATTGACACGTTTCTCAAAGCGACTGTATTCGGCATTTATGGGTCGAACCTTTTAGCCGGCGATTTTGAACACGAGCTGAATCTTCTCCTTAAAGGCGTCCTCGAGATGAGAAAAGAAATGAATCATCCATTGCTTGGCCGGGACACTCCCCTGGCCCTTGTCACAGGAGGCGGGCCGGGTGCCATGGAAGTGGGGAACCGGGTTGCCCAAGGATTGCAAATTCTTTCTTGCGCCAATATCGTCGACTTCCGCCAAAAGGATGTTTCAGTTGTCAATGAACAGCTGCAAAATCCTTTTGTAGAAGCAAAAATGACTTACAGGTTGGACAAGCTGGTCGAACGGCAGGCTGAGTTCCACTTGGACTTCCCCATTTTTCTGGTCGGTGGCATCGGCACAGATTTTGAATTCAGCCTCGAAGAAGTCAGAAGAAAAGTAGGTTCAGTCATCTCCACGCCTATTCTTTTATTTGGAACACCAGAATACTGGAGAGAAAAAATCACCTCGCGCTTCAAATGCAATTTAGAAAGCGGCACCATCAAAGGATCGGAATGGATGAGCAATTGTTTTTATTGCATCCAAAAGGCTGAACAGGGACTAAAGGTTTATGAGAAATTTTTTAAAGGAACCCTCCCGATCGGACGGAGCGGTCCCTTATTTGAAGAAGGATTTGCTATTGTGGAATAATTATTCCGCTTCTCTTCCTTCCAGGTAATCCACGTTATTCATGGCTGCTCTTAAAGCTTTAATTTGTTTTTCCTTCTTTTTAATTCTTTTTGTCAGCCGCTTGGAGCCAAATTCCCATTCGCTTTGAGCAAGTTCAGCTTTATATTTTTCAAGCTTAGTTTCGGCATTTTGAAGTTTATTTTGTATCGCATGTTGTACAAAATCAACGTTCTCTTTAATTAATTTTTGACCCTCTTCAATCTCAGTATAAGCAAAAGATGTCATCCCTAAAAAAATAAAAAATAAAAAATTCTTCATTTAAACCCATGTATTTATTTTAAAATTATGCGCAATATTTTATTGCTGCTAAAATTATTTAGAATAGAGATTTAAAATGAAACAATAAAGTGATTTATTCTTTATTCAGATAGTTAAAGTAGGCAACTTTAAGAAAAGGGGCGATCTGCCCCGAAGGGAAATGCACATTCGAAGGGGGAGATTCCAATAACATTTTTAAATAATTCTTTCCTGCTATTTGCAGCCCATCTACTTCTTCAATATTGCGCCAAAAACTGCGTCCATAATGGGGATATTCTTTTAAAAATTGTTCCATTTCAGGCAAAGTGGGATTCAATTGATTAATTGCTGTACCTTCCTTGTGATAATTTTTCCACCCTTGAAAGGCAAGCCTTACAATCATTGGCACATCGTTCCATTCTTTATTTTCCAATTCTCCATTTTGAATGAATTTTACATAAGAGTCGGGAGCCTTTTTCCAATTAGCAGGCTGCCATTCAGCGGAGTGTTGTAAAAACTCTTCAAAATCTTTTGGATTGATGGGTTGCATGGGCTGCTCGCTTGCCACCAAGCGATTCCAGGTATGGTAAAGAAAAAGAAGATCAGGGGGCGCAGAGACAAGCTCATCTGCCTTTCCAGAGACAATTTCAGCGCGATCAGAATAAAAGCCAGACAGGTAGCCCATCCGCTTGGAACCATTCGAGCGGATGTAACCCGGAAATTGCCATAAAAATACGGAAAAATCACGATTGGACACTTCTAAAAAAGGCTCGGTTTCTTTCTCATTTGTCAGCCATCCTTGGTACCAGCCTCGCGTCCCCCACAAGATTGAGAGAGCTGCCGTCGCTAAAAAAAGCCATAGCCAAAAGGGGAAGGGGCGTAGCGACGAAGAGGAAGGTTCGTTGATGAATTGTTTTTCCGAAAATGAACTCTCCGGAACCTCTGGTTTCGTCTCCAGCACATCTTTTTCAAAGGGCCCGTTACCTTCTGGATTCATAATTAATACCCGTATGAGCCTCTTATGCTAATGTAATGAGTCGGGCATTTACTGAATTGCCCATCCACGGAATAACCGTCATGGTATTCTAAAAAGAAACGGAGCTTATGTCTGTTTCCTGAAACTTTTCCCCATTCCCATCCAAGTACATAGGTATTATTGATATGATTTTCGAAATGGGACTGGTAGTGAAAATGCATGCCTATAAATGGTTCGCCATACAGGCGGTTGCAGTAATCGAGATAGCCTAATTGGGGAAAGCGCAGCTCCAATCCGGCGACCATATAAAATTTACCCACGCAAAACGTTTGATCCTGGCGGCAGATCGTTCCAAGGCCCCCGTAAAAGCGCACATGCGTGTTTTGCCAGGAAACAAAGAAATCCAACGCCTCGATGCTTGGATTGCGCCGATCGAAATAGGGATGATTAAGCAGGAATTCGTCACCGATGTGAGTAGAGATATGGTAGCCTCTTAAGCGGAGCGCCCAGTTTCCAAAAGCGTAAGTCAGCGGTATCCCGACATAGTAATCGGCGTCTATAAGCGGGGCGGAATAATGGAGCGGATCGAAAATGGCCCACACGCCCCCTTCCAGTTCCAATTGCAAATCGCCATTAAAATACCAGATATCGCACCATCTAAAAATGGGAAAACGATCGCCAAAGGAGACATCGATCACATTTTGCACCAGGCAGCTGTCGTTAAAGCGCCAACCGACCGAGTAGGTCAATTGCCGCGGATCGGCGAGCAGAGGCCGGAAAAGCGGAGGCCCTTCAGGAAGCCAGACGCCCCATAAATTATGGGTACGGGCATATTCACAGTCGGTTCCGGGCTCTACAGATGACCAGCAATGTTCATGATAAATTTCAGGATGGGCATGGCGGTAGTAATCCAGGTTAATAGCAGCCTCCTTTACGGTTTCAGGGTCGGCTACGTGCTGGCATTCCGCATCGAAATTGGTCGCAAAAAGCTGTGTCGAGGGCAATAATAAAGCAAAAAACAAATTAAAATAGCGCATGAAATCTTTTCCGTATTAACAAAGTATGTACGGATAGCAAAAAGAGAAGATATTGTGCAAGATGGAAAAAAAAAATCGTAATCGTACTAAAGGATTCTTTGCATCATTATTTAATGAACGCAAAGAATCAGCAGAAAAATGCTGCTATTGATTAATGATCCTCTAACGAGGATGGTGGCAGCGGCAGGGATGGCCTAAATGGCATCCGCATTGACAATCCGCTTTACAGCCGCAGCCGCACTGGCATTTCCCTTGATTGTGCTCAGGGGCTTGAGGATCAGCCTGCAAACAGGTCGCTGATAATAAACAACCAAGCATAAACAGTGCTTTTTTCATGACTTCACCTAAAATATATTTTTTTTGTTGCACCAACACTAATTAGTGTATATAATAAAAATTTTAATTATTAAGCAAATGAATTAACAAAGCACATTCATCTCGTCAGTATCGTTTGTACTTAAAAAAAAATTCAAATATAAAACGATTAACCTGAATTTCAGGCAAAAGAAACCCAAAATTCAGGTTATTATACCGCGCGCGGGTAGGTTCTTAAATTTTTGGCGGCGAGATTTTATGTCCCAGTACATTGCGGAGATCGCAGCAAACTTGGATAAGTTTGCAAGATCGAGCAATGAGCTGGGACGCAAAAGATGCCGATGAAAAA
>JAJTHR010000089.1 GCA_021298935.1 Parachlamydia sp.
ATGATTTTAATTTCGGGAAATGGTATAATTATTGATTAGAAAGGGTAGGGCCCACAGTGTAAATCTTTTCACTTGTCAAATAGGTCAAATTTGACCTATAATTAAAAGTATATGGAACAGACATCTTGGACAGTTGATCTAGTCGGGCAAGCAAAAAAGGCTTTTAAGGAATTACCAAAAGATACCGCAAAAACTCTTAGATTACTGCTTGAAGATCTGGAGAGAAACGGGTATCAAAGGCACAATTGGCCAAACTTTAGTAAATTGAAAGATACAATCTATCATTGCCATTTGGAAAAAGGTAGACCGACGTATGTTGCCTGTTGGAGAGTCTATAAAAATGATAAAATAATAGAGGTGTATTATGCTGGGACACACGGAAAAGCACCGTATTGAAGAACGAAGTTTTTCTGATGAGAGATCAGAAAGTGAGAAGTCCGAAGATTCCATTAATTGGAGAACAGCCGCTAATGAGGCCTTCTCGAATCTACCAGGAATTGCGCTGAATTTGAGAGGTTTGCGAAATCGTGAAGGTCTTACGCAAGAGCAGCTCGGACAAGCTATCGGAGTAGAGCAGTCTAACATATCCAAAATGGAGCGTGGGAAGCGTCAGATTGGAATAAAGATTGCCAAACGCATAGAAGAGGTCTTTAATATCGATTATCATCTCTTTCTATAAATTGCTTTGGCGCTTATTGTCGAAGAATCGCAGTCAAAATTTCCATGTTTTCATTTTTTGTGATTACCATCGAGTTATCAGACACCCTCTCAGTCTCAAAATTAAGCAAAGCCATTTTTGATTCAATCCCGTTTCCCCCTGAATAGCCCCCTATGCCCTGCGTACCAAGCACGCGATGACAGGGGATCAGCAAGGGAACGGGATTTTTTTTGCAACAATTTCCAATCGCTCGCGCAGCCAAGGGACTTCCTGCCAAAAGAGCAATCTCTTTATAAGAAAGCGTTTTTCCAAAGGGGATTTCATCAATGATGCATAAAACCCGTCTCATAAATGGAGGGAGTGCATCCAGTGAGTAAGGCATTTCTTTTTCAAACCGCTCCCCCTTTAAATAGGCTGTGAACCATCCATCTAATTTGGCTTGAAGGGATCGATCCTCCTGGTCTGACCAAAGCTGCCAGGTAAATGCCCCGTCAATTGTGGTTTCCAATGTTGTTTTATAAATGGAGCCCTGACAGAAATAAACATTTGTAATGAAAGCCGGTCCAGGCCTGGATTGTTTTTGTAATAATTTTAGCTGCTGTGACATAATTTACTCACCTCTGCCAAAAGGAGCAGATGAATAAGCAGATCTTTTGAATCTCAATTAACTTCAAAAATGCTCGCAATATTAGTAAATATTGCTGCGCTTTTTGAATTAATTGATTTTTCAAAATCTCTTGCTTCTTCATTTTGCTCTTTTTGGCAGAGGTGAGTAATTTATTTGAGGTGTTTAGATGGCCAAATTGAAAATATTGACCACAGGTGAAACGTATACCATTAAGACGGGATCAGAGCTTTTAAAAGCCTATCAGGCAAATCCCTCCCTCCCCTTTTGCTTTAGCTGCACGCATGGACGATGCGGTGTTTGCGCCATCGACGTGGTGGAAGGAGATGATCATTTTTCTCCCCGGACAAAACAGGAAAAAGAGACCCTTTCAATTAAGAAATTGGGTCCCTCTCACAGACTTGCCTGCCAGTGCGCCTTGTTAGGCGATGCGACGATCCGTTAGTACCAAAACCATGAAAAATTTTTTCATGGTTTTGGTACTTAATTCTATTGATTGCTTAATGCATCAAACGTCGGCTTGTTGACAAGCTTGCCCTGAAAATACCAATCGGTTTGGGTAGCATCTCCCACATTGGTGTAGCAAGGACCATGTTTTTTCCCTTTCACCCACGTATTTTTTTGAACAAGCATTCCTCCTTCCCTGTATCGCTGCTCAATGCCGTGCGCATAGCCCTGAACATAGGGAAGATCGGAACTTTTTTCCCCGTTTTCATAGATAACCGTATTGCCATGCTGCACGCCATTCGACCACTCTTCAAGCGTTGCCGGCTCGCCCCCATGGCTATAGGTTCTGCGCATCCCTTCAATTTGTCCATTCACATAAGGAGTCAAAGCAGAGGGATTACCGTTAGGGTGGTAAGTGGTCCTTAGAACCATTTGCCCTTCATAAATTTGGTCGTGCGAAAGAGGCTGGCCGAAACCATCGCGCTGAATGCGCACTCCAGAGCCATTTTCAACTCGTGATTCTTCACGATTATCCATATTATAATAGGCCCCCTGAACGAGTCGTCCCTCATGAAACTGCTCTTTGGATTGAGGCGCCCCATTTTCATACCAAACAGTGGCCGTGTGCCTGCCTGGAGCTTCATGAACCACCTGTTTCTGGGGAAGGCCGTTTGTATAGTTAAAAAACTCCTGCTGCAGTTGTCCCCTGCTATAAATTTCCCTTTTTTGAACGATTTCACGATGCGGGAATGTATAGGCCGACTCGCCATCCAGAACCCCTGCTTCATAGGAATTGGAAACAATCACACCATCCCGGCGTGTAGAAATCACGCGGCCATGCTGCCCTCTTTCATTCCATTCATCCGGTTCCAACTCCACACCATAGCGATGGACATAGCTTTGGCAAATGACATCTTCTTCACACCGTTTTGATTGGCAGCTTGTTAAAGCCAGTAGTATTGAGAGAGCAAAAATAGGCAAATTTTTCATGGGGAGACTCCATATGAAGATAGTTTCTTGGCGGCTTCAGTTGTCAGGCTTAAGTGTTCTGCTTCAACACTTTCCTGAGAAATGGTTTTATTTAAATCACGGTAAACGAAATGCAGGGTGACATTTTGCAAATGGGGCCCAAGTTTTTCGCTGCGGTAGATTCCCACAAGCGACACAGACTCGAGCAATTGGGTGTGCTGCTGTTTGACTGCCTCCTCGATTGCTTCATAAGGGATACTGCTATCCAAAGTTATCGTCCAGTCCCTTTCAGAGCCTGGATAAAGAGGAAGAGGCTGCACTTTTTCAAGCTTTTTAGCCACCTGAAGCAAGTCATGTAAATTGAATTCGGCAAACAAAATCCGCTGCGCTGCATCAAGCCGCCGTTGCACGGCGGGGTGTACTTCTCCAAAAGAGCCCACCTCGATTTCTCCAATAAAAACAGAGGCTTGCCGCCCTGCATGCAAGGTGGAAAGATTAAGATTTTTATAGTTGGCTCCCGTGATGCCAAATTCGCTTAGCAGGTTTTCAACGATCCCTTTCATGTCGAAAAAATCATAGGGCTCGGTTGCCTGCCCCCAATTTTTCGGATCTCTTTGGCCTGATAAAACGATCGCTGCAACGCTTTGCTCTCTGTATTGGTCGTTTTCTTTAAAATGCACACGCCCGATTTCAAATGCGTTTATTTGATGGTTCTGGTGGTCAAGATTATATTTGACGGCTTGTAAAAGGCCCGGTAAAAGCGATGTGCGTAAGATTGATTGTTCAACGGAGGTCGGATTGAGAACCTTAATAACCGCGTTGGAAGGCATTGAGGAATCCTGAATAATGTCCAGGAGAGTAGGACCGATCAAATCGCAGGTTAAGCATTCCTGCAATCCTTCGCTGATCAGCCGCATGCGCATTTCTTTTTCAAAAACATAAATGGGAGGGGGCGGCAGCCTGGAAGTATGATAGCTCCCCCCTTCACGTGGGATATTGTCAAAGCCATACAGGCGGGCGACTTCTTCAATCAGGTCGATTTCTTCTTTGAGGTCGACGCGGTAGGTCGGCGCCCTTACCATAAAAGTATCCTGGCCATCCCACTGATAGTTGAAGCTTAAGCTTTTAAAAATTTTTTCTACCTCCCCACGGCTCAATTGTGTGCCGAGCATCTTATTCGTACGGCTGAGACGGCAGCGAATGGAAACTTCCTCGAATGATTCTTTTGCTTTAATATCGATGATACCCTTTTCCACTCTCCCGCCAGCCAGTTTAACAATAAGAGCAGCAGCCAGATCCAGGGAGGCGTTTAACTGATTAGGGTCTGTGCCCCTTTCGAATCGTTTAGAGGCATCCGTATGCAACCCCTGTTCCTTGCTGGTTTTCCGCACGGCGACAGGATCAAAATAGGCGGCTTCCAAAACGATATTCTTTGTATCCGTCTCCACTTCGCTATTGGCTCCTCCCATGACGCCGGCAATGGCGACAGCCTGATGGCTATCAGCGATCACCAAATCGCTTTCTTTGAGCAACCGCTCTTTTCCGTCTAATGTCAAGAGAGACTCCCCTTCAATGGCTGATCGAATCACAAGGGATTGTCCTTGCAGCCGATCAAGATCAAAAGCGTGCAAGGGGTGTCCCCATTCCATTAAAAGATAGTTCGTTGCATCAACGACGTTATTCACGCTTCTAAGGCCACATTTTTCCAGCCTTTCTTTCAGCCAGTCGGGGGACGGGCCAACATTGACATTTTTAATCACACGGCAGGCATAACGCGGACATTTAAGAGAATCTTTTACTTCCACCCTAATTGAAATGGGATCGCCCTCTTCACTCATTTGTCCATTTGGAAAGCGTAAAGGACTCCCTGTCGCCGCTGAAAGCTCACGTGCGACACCAATAATGGATGAACAATGGCCTAAATTGGGTGTCAGGGAAATTTCAAAAATCGTGTCAGCAAATAGTTCTCCCAGGCTTCGCCCTTCAAGCAAATTTTCAGGAAGCTCCATGATCCCTTCATCCTCTTCGAAAAGATGAAGTTCCTTCCCTGAGCAGAGCATCCCGCTTGATTCAACGCCGCGCAATTTGGATTTTTTTATTTTAAATTCTTTGCCTTCATCCAAAAGGACAGCTCCAACGGGAGCAAATGCTGTCAATAATCCTTCCCTGCAATTGGGCGCTCCGCAAACGACCTGATGAGCTTCACTTCCATCCCAAACAGTGGCGACAACGAGTTTATCCGCATTGGGATGCCGTTCTACCTTCTGGACGCGCCCCACGATCACTCCATTAAAATCCCCGCCGATCGTTTGAAAGCTATCCACTTCTAATCCGGCCATTGTTAATACTTTGGCAATTTCTTCTGGTTTTAAATGAACGTCGATGAATTCTTTGATCCAGGATAAAGGGATGCGCATGATGGGCTCAAATTAAAATTATGGGAAAAAACAGCTTAGCATAAGAGCGAATTGGCCAAAAGAAAAAAGCGGACAAGATTTTAATTTACTATTAACTTATTGAATCTTAATAAAAATAAGGGTACATTCATTAGTTTATCAAATAATAAAGGCTGAAAAAATGGCAAGTAATTTAAGTTTGTTCTATAAATTCTATCAAACATGTGAGTTCTCCCAATGTATCGATTTATCTAAAGACTTAGAGAAATATTTATTGCCGATTAATCATGGGGAAGCTGAAAAAATAAATGAAGCCGCACAAGATTTGGATAATCGTATTCGAACTAAAGTCACTCATTTTGAAAGAGGGCTTTTTATGATTAATGAAGCCCCTAATTGGCTTATTCGAGGTGAAAGAAACTGCACTTCCTTTAGTTATATTCAAGATGCCCCAATGGGTCCTGGTTCTTCAAAAATTCTACGCGTTGTAATGAATCACATTTTAAAAAGAGAGGTGCAGGACAAAAAATTAGACGTCATCATTCCGGCTGAATATTTAGTTAATGCCCCAGAGCCTACTCGACGAATTAATAGAAAAATTAATTATAAAGATTTTTTCGTTGCTTCACAAAAATTAGATATTCTTAATTATCAAGACACCATTAGTAAATTAAAGTTATTTGAACAAAAGAAACAAAGTGAAGTGGCCACTACCATTTGCCGGCTCATCTATCATACAGGCTTTATGGATGCCCACATGTCCAATATTGTTTTAACCACTGACAGACGCATTGCTATTGTAGATACAGAAGGACATAGCCTATTACACGATGTAACCGAAAATTATTTGCCTATCGCCTTGTCTGATGCACGAATTGTTGGCCTTAAGGAATTTATTTATAGATCCAAACAATCTGGACTACCCGATGTATTCAGTCAAACGGCAAAAAAATACCTGTTTTATGCACGTGTGATGAAGGTTGTAAAACAAGCTACAATCCTTTTCAGTATTATCTGTCCTATCATCCCTTTAGCGGTTTTAACCTGCTCTGTGGCATCTTCTAAACTACATGATTTTTTGCATTCTAATCTATTAAATGAACAACTTCCCTTTCAACCAGCTATTTAATTCTCGCGATGTGCGATTTTTTTATGATGAAGAAACAAAAATTAACGATATAACGATATGAACGATTAAAAATTTCTACAAATTCTCCTTATCTTTCCACTCTAACTTTCTCGGACGAAAATTGACTAGTAAATCGATTCATATCGCAATATCGTTCTTATCGTTTTATCATTTTTATCGTTAATTTTTTTCTATGAACTTTATCTATGCATAATTTTAAACTTTTTGAATGAAAAACTTCATCGCATTTATCCAGCATTAAATTGAATATATGGAGGGAACGAGGCGCAATTATTTGAGCATCTTATTGTCTGATTTGCATGTTCATTTTTTTTTCGTTAAAACTCACACATCATAATTTATCAATTCCGGGGCTTCTGGAATGTCCAATTCTTCATTATTTAATTTGCGGTAAACCAATGCAAAACCGATCATTATTAGAGGAAGGACGACCAGCAGTCCGACCACAAAAAACAGGAGGCCAAGGATGGAGGCAGCTATAAAGGCAAGCATAAGTTTAAATATCTGCCACCTATGTCCCCATGTTGCCTCTGAACTAAGCTTCAAGGCTTCAATGGGCCCGGCATTTTTATCGGCAATATAATAAGGAAAAAAACCGAATTGAATGGCCCACATAATCCCTGGCACGATCAATAAAACTAACCCTATGCCAACAATGAAGGAATAGACAAGTGAGGCTAGAAAATAGTTGATCAAAAGGTTAAATTTGGCAAATAAATCGCTAAATTTTGCTGAAAACCCATCGGCTTCTTGCAATCCCATATAGGCAATTCCGACACTCAATCCTGAAGCAACTAGTTGAAAAATTAGAGACATTGCCAGTCTTGGCAACGGATAATTTTTTTCCCCAAAGAAATAATCCAAGAGCAAGCCTTCTCCTAAAGACAAAATAAATAGAAAAAAAAAGGCTCCCACCCATGGAAAGGGGTTTTTTTTGAATTTTTCAAAGGCTTGAAAAAAAACATCCTTCACACCCAATGACTTATCCATAAAACCCTCCCTTTCTTAGATATATACAATCGGTTTTAATTAATGACAATGATCTATTTATACACTCTTAACGCAACTAATTTATAATTTATTTAAAAAAAAGTATTAATATGATTGATAAAATAGATATAAAAAGTAAGACACTTCTCCCCATCCCCTCTTTTTTGCCTACTATTGTCGAAAAAGCGGAAAAGCACGCAAAAGAAAGCGAGCCAATCCTTGCAGGTACCCTGACTCCCTACGAAGCTTTCAAGGAAGGATTTGAGCGGGCGATCGCCAGCTTTATCAAACTGGGCAATGAAGGCACGGTCAAAAAAATAACATCAGAAACTCCACTTAAAAACATCGAAACTGAGCTGATGGAGGAATTAATCAAAAACCTTCTGACAGATTTTAATTCAGTGCGATTCATTGAAAAAAATGGCAGTTACTTTGCAATTTGTAAAGGGAAGCTTTATCATTTTTCCTCGCTATTGGAAAAAACCAATTTTAATTTAATAGAACTTTCCCCTGTTAATTTGGCTATTTATCATTCCTATATGGTTCAAGGAATGCTCTATCAAAAACCTGTTCTTAATGGGAAAAGGCCGACGTCTAAAGACTTTATTGATGCCGATCCCGAAAAAATTTGCAGAACCATTACATTTGCTGAAAAAGAGGCCATCAATATTTACACCGGTTCATTTTATAGTGTAATGAATAACATGCTACGGGGAAATATCAGAGAAGCCATTCAATACTTCTACGCTCCCCTCACAGAAAAGGAACATGTTAACCATGCGATCAAAGAGGCATTGCTACATATTGCAGTTGCCGTACATGGCTTGAATCGCCTGCCTGATTACACGCCGCCTATTAATGCGGACGGTCAGACTCAAAAGTATCTCTACCGATCTGATGGCTATCTTCCTGACAGCGTGCTTGAAGAAAGAAAGTGGGCGGTTTTGAATGGGGGGGAATGGACGACGGAAACGGGTTTTATCAGCAGTGCTTATTTCAAACCTACTTTTTTTGGAGAGCACGTGACTTGCGCAACTCTGATAAAAAATTTAAAGGGTAAGAAAATTACGCCGCTCTCTCAATTTGGTGAGGGCGAAAGAGAAGTATTGCTCCCTCCTACACAAATGCAATGGAAATACAAAAAAGAGATCATCACTGATATTTACAAAAACACAATGCATCTTTTTATAGCCAAACCGGTGACTGTCAACCCGCCTTTCGACCCGGCCATAACAAAAGACACCTATGTGCAAACAATTGATCCTAAAGACAATCTCTTCTTAGGCATGGACATAGCTTAAGCTTACTGAGGGCTTTTTAACGTCCACTTTTGATTGAAGCGGTCCAAATAAATGTAAATGGCCGGGGTGACGAATAAGGTCACAAGCTGGGAAAATAATAATCCCCCAATGATCACAATCCCCAATGGCTTTCTGGCTTCCGCCCCTGAACCAAATGCAAAGGCAATAGGCAATGCTCCCATGATGGCTGTCAGCGTTGTCATCATGATGGGGCGGAAGCGGACGACGCATGCATTATAAATGGCAACTTCAGGTGACTGATTCAACGTGCGTTGATTCTCCAGCGCATAGTCAACCATGATAATTCCGTTTTTCTTCACTATCCCAATCAGCAAAATAATTCCCAGATAAGCATACAAGGATAAAGGCATACCGAATAGCGCCAAAGAGGCTAATCCCCCTAAAGTAGCCGGCGGGAGGGTCGAAAGGATGGTCAGCGGATGAATAAAACTTTCATAAAGGATACCCAGCACTATATAAATAGCAATGATTGCCACGATGAGTAAAAAATGGGTATTTTGGATCGACTCCTCGAATGTTTCCGCGGTCCCTCTTAAATTTCCTCTGACATTATCAGGTAGTACTTCTTCAGCCGTTTTCCTCAACTCATCCACGGCAGCTCCGAGAGGGATGCCTGGAGCCAGGTTGAAAGAAACCGTTGTCGCTGGAAACTGCCCCACATGGTTGATGCTGGCAGGCCCGGCATCCTCTTTAAGGCGCACTACAGCGGTTAAAGGGACAAGCTGCTTGGTGGTAGTGGAGCGCACATAAATTTGCGAAAGGATAGCGGATTGTTCCTGAAAGCGGGGCTGCACTTCCAAAATAACGTCATATTGATCAATGGGAGTTAAGATCCTTGAAACCCTTCCTCCGCCAAAGGCGAGCTGCAGAGCGGATTCAATGGTACTGGCTTCAATGCCAAGACTGGATGCCTGGTCGCGTAAAATCTCAACATTTAACTGAGGGCTCCTGATTTCCAAATCGGAATTGACCCCTTGAAAGCCGGGAAGCTGTTCCATGCGGGCTTTCAGATCCTCGGTCGCTTTGTACAATGCCTTTTCATTGACACTTTCCAGCGTGTATTGATAGCTTGCCTTGGATTGGGTACCGACAGCCAAATCAATCAGGGGGACATTTTTTAAATAAGTATTGATGCCGGGTATGAAAATAAGCTTTCCATACATCTCCTGAATAATCGCATTGATAGGTTGCCTTTCTTCCCTTGGCTTTAAACGGATAAAAGCGATGCCATTTTGATATTGCCGGAAAGCTGCGATCGAAATCAAAGTATCCACTCCCGGGTTGTTTCGAATGACCTCGACGACCTGATTTTGGTATTCGATCATTCGTTTAGGAGGTGTACCCTGTTCTGCCTGGGTGAAGGCTATGATAAAGCCAATGTCATCGTCAGGGATAAAGTCCTTAGGCAGGATGTAAAAATAATAGCCACTAAGGAGTAAACTTGCCATCCCAAGCATTACAGCGACCCATTTATGCTGCAAAATCCATTTGAGGCCCGGCTTATAGAGGGCAAGGGTGGTATTATTAATGCCGTTTGAAAAGCGTTCCAACCAATTGGGTTCAGTATGGCCGCGCGGTTTGATGAAACGGCTGCACAGCATGGGGGTCAGCGTCAAGGAGATGACGCCCGATATCAATGTGATAATGACAAGCGTGATAGCAAATTCCTGGAAAATCTTTCCGATTAAACCTCCCATAAAAATCATGGGAATGAAAACAGCAATCAGGGAAAGGGTCATGGAGAGGATGGTAAAGCCGATCTGTTTGGAGCCCTCGATGGAGGCGACCCAAGGGCTTTCCCCCTCCTCTACCCGCCTGACAATATTTTCCAGCACAACAATCGCATCGTCGATAATAAAACCGATCGCTAGAATCAGGGCAAGCAGGGACAAATTATCGATGCTGTAATTCAACAAGTACATGAAAATAAAGGTTCCCACAACCGACATGGGAAGGACAAGGGAAGGAATGATCGTGTCTGTGGCATTTCCAAGATAAAAGAAGATGATCAGGACAACCAGGATAAAGGCGATGATGAGCGTCAGTTCCACTTCTTCGACCGAATCCTTAATGGAGACTGAGCGGTCGAATACCACTTTTAATTCCACAGATGCAGGCAACTCCTTCATAAGCTCAGGCAGAGCTTGGTGAATGGCATTGGCCACCTGCACGGTATTGGCACCCGGCTGCCTTTGCACCGCCAATACAACTGCCGGCTGTTCCTTATCCTCATCAATGTATTTAAGGTCGTACTTGTCGTCTTGCAGACTGTCCACGGCCACGCCGATGTCTTTAAAGCGGATAGGCGATCCATTGCGATAGGCAATGATAAGCGGCTCATAATTGGCCGCTTTCTCCAGCTGCCCCTTGCTAATGATGGTTGAGGCTTTGGAGGTTCCCGTCAGAGTTCCTGTCGGCAAGTTGGGATTCCCCTTTTGAATGGCTTCTGCAACCTCTTCAAGGGTGATCCCTAAGGTAGCCAGCGTGTAGGGGTTGACTTGCAGTCTGACAGCATAAGGAGATCCATAGGTCATGACTTGCGCCACGCCATTGACCATGGAGAGGCGCTGCCCGATAAAGGTATTGGCGTAAGTGTACAGATCCCCTTTTGTCATGGTGGCAGAAGTCAATGCAATATAGATAATGGGGGTATCCGATGGATTGACTTTCTTATAAGTAGGCTCATTGGGCAAATCGGGTGGGAGCTTCGTTTTGGCCCTTGAAATGGCTGCTTCCACATCCTGAGCAGCCGAATCCATGCTTTTTGAAATGTCGAATTGCAGTACAACTGTCGTATTCCCAAGCGTATTAGAAGAGGACACTTCAACAATTCCCGGAATGGTCATAAACTCTTTTTCAAGCGGCGTGGCAACGGTATTGGCCATTGTTTCAGGACTGCCCCCAGGATAGCTAACGGTCACTTCAACGGTTGGATAATCGACGCTTGGCAGGTTGCTAACCGGCAAGCGATTGAAAGCCATCACTCCTAAAAGCAGAATCGCCACCATGACAAGCACTGTCATGATCGGCCGTCTGATAAAAGGTTCTGAAAGATTCATGGGTTTTGATCCTCTTTTCCATTAGCCACCACGACTTTGGCTCCAGGGCGCAAGTTGATTTGGCCATCTGTGACTACTTGCATTCCTTGTTCCACCCCTTTCGTGATGGCGATCCAGTCGCCGACCCGCTGTCCCATTTCAATCGGGATGTTTTTAACTGTCTGATCCGGTTGAAGGATATAAATATAGGATCCTTCCTGGCCCACTTGGATGGCCTTATAGGGGATTAAAACAGCGTCTTTCAGCTGCCTGATAAAGACTTCCACCCGCACAAATTCTCCCGGCCATAGGATTTTTTCTGTGTTTTGAATGGAGCCTTTGATCTGAATGGTTCCTGTCTGAAGATCGACCCGGTTGTCAATTGCGGAAATTTCACCTAAAAATTTTTGGTTAGTACCGGGAAGAATGGCTCTGAACGCCCTTTTTCCCTCTGCCAGCACGTGCTGCAGCTCTTCAAAATCTTTTTGAGCGATGGAAAAATTCACATCAATTGGAACGATCTGAAGAATGGTGGCCATGGGATTCGTATCGCTCGGTGCAACCAAATTGCCGATTTCAATGCTTTGCAAGCTCACCCGGCCGTTAATAGGTGAGTAAATCTTGGAATAATTGAGGTTATTGGCAGCGGTGCCGAGGAGCGACCTATCTATCTCAATCTGGGCTTCCAGAGCTTTGACGTCCCTCTGATACTCTTCGAGCGTCAGTTTAGAGACAAAATCTTTTTTAACCAGCGTTTCATACCGCTCCACTTTTTTTTTGGCAAATTCTAATTCCGCCTGGTCTTTAAGGAGCGTAGCCTTCGCTTTTTCAAGCTCAAGCTTATAAGGGAGCGGGTCGATGCGGTAAAGCAAGTCGCCTGCCTGAACGTCATTTTTTTGTTTGATTGGCGCATCGATCACCCGGCCGCTTACCTGGGGCCTGATTTGAACCGCCTGCGAACTGGAGACATTGCCGATCGCTTCGATGTAGACGGGCACATCTTCCCTGCGCACTTCGCTTACCGCGACAGGAAACAAGCGCTCGAATGCTTGCGGGACCTCTTTTTTGGAAGAGCATCCTGAACAGAGCAAAAGGAGGCTTAAGGCCAGGCTACTTTTTAGGCTTGATTTCATACGGTGTCCCAAGGGTTCCTATCGCAAAAGAAAGGTTTGAAAGGGCCATGGCCCACTGCGTGCGCGATTGGATTTTCTGCGCTTTGGCATTGGCGAGGGCCCTTTGTGATGTTAAAAGATCTAAAATAGTCCCGATCCCCTCGCGATAAATCGCAAGGGCTGCCTCATAAGACTCTTCGCTGCTTTTTAAAAATTTCTCGCTCAGCTTCAGGCTTTCTACAGCAGCCTGAAAGTTAAAGTAGCTGGTGATGACATCCAGTGTGATATTTAATTCGACTTGCCGGATATTGGCGCAGGTGCCTCTCACAAATTCTTTAGCCCGCCTCACACGATTGGTATAAAGGAAGCCGTCGAATAAAGGCGTGGAGACGACCAGGCTGGCTGAAATGGAATGGTTATTCAAAGAGGAATTGGAGATATTGATATTTTCCTGCATGTCAATGAATGCCTGCAGAGTGGGAAGGCCGGCAGAGCGGGCGATGACCACCTCCTCCTTCCTTTGCTGATGCAATGCAAAGGCTGCTGCAAGATCAGGCCTCCACCTCATTGCCTGTCCAATCAGCTGGTCCACACCTGTCAGAATGACATCAATCGGTAAATTCTGTGGAAGAGGAGGCACGAAAAAAGAGACGTTTGAAGGAAGCCCCAGCACGTTGGCAAGCTGCCCAAAGGCGATCTGCCTCCTCCCTTCAATATCGACAATATTCAATTCAATATTAATCAGATCGGTTTCCGCCTGCAGCACATCAAGCTTATTGCGCACTCCGGCATTGAACAGCTCCTGAGCAGCTTCCAAATTGGTCTTGGCATTCTTCAGGTCGCTTTCACGCGCTTCCAGCAAGGCTGAAAGGCCGAGATAGGTATAATAGGCATCCAAAACAGAAACGATCACTTCCTGGATTTGGCGGTTGTGAACCCAGTTGCTGTTGTAAAGGGCTTGCCGGGCAGCATTGATGGAAGCATCCCTTCCTCCAAAATCCAACAGAAGATAAGAAACATAGAGATCGGTCGTCAAAGACACAGTCTCTCCAATTCCTGCGTCGGTGGAAATGCTCGTCCCGGTCGACGGATCGAGATTAATCACTTCTTGTGCCGGATCGAGCAAAGCCCTCTGCAAGACTTTCAAGTTAGGCTTTTGGGGCTTGCAGGTTGTAGGGTATGCTGGATCCACAGGGAGAGGCAGCAGATCAGGAGGTCCTTCATCCAGCCAGCCATTCGAATAGGTTAAGACCCCATCCAGACCAACGTTTGGGTATAGTGCGCTCTTTGCCATTTCAACCGAAAAAGCCGCCGCTCGTGCATTAGCCCAAGTGATTTGCGTGGCGGGATTATTGAGTAAAGCGACATCAATTAAGTTCGCTGTCACTGCGTCATTTGATTGGAGGACCTCTAAGCTGCGCTTCAGTTCGTCATCTCGATCGATGTCATTATCGCAAGGACAAGGAGCATACTTATCGGTGGGCATCCAGAAATAGCCGGGGCAGCGGGCTGTCGCACAATGGCATGTGGGATCGGGCGGGCAACAGCCGCATAAAAACACTAAAACAAGAAATCCAAAAAATTTATTTATAGCGGACCACATGCGCATTTTATATTTTGTGAAATGGTGCATTGTGGTGATTAATTGATTTTTTGTAAAAAGTTTACTTTGATTTTGGCTCTTCTAAAGTTAATTTTGGATATTGAATGAATTGATAGTTGCGTACTATCTCTTTGCAATGAGGAAAGGCTGGGCTTTTGAAACATGTTTCCCAGAGTGTTTTGAATTGCTCGGCACTCATCTCCTTTAAAGATTGACTGAATAATTGCTCCAATTCCCAATCTATTTCCACCCATTCTAAAACGACATTAAGAAAAAGGTGGCTTGGATTGGTACGTATATTAACAATGAAATCTTCTTTTTGCTTTTCTGTGGCTATGACTTGAATGCTGTTAACGCAAATTTTTTCGAGCTTTGATTTTCGTATCATGCTGGCATATATTAACATGCCGTAAAGATCTTCCAAAGAAAGTGCATCAATTTTTTCAATTGTGCCTAAATAAAGGTATTCCAAAACGCTTGTAAATGCAATGGAAGTCAAATGATGGTGAGCATCAAGGCAGTATTCATGCTTTGCCGCTTCTTTGGATTGATTAAAGCACTCATTAAAATAATTTGAGGCAAGCCTTAAAATAAATGAATGGGCATAAATTTTTTCCTCCATGAGGGAAAAGATAATATCGCAGCGGTCGCTTTTATGAAGAGCTTCCTGCCATGCTTTCATCATATGTTTTGAAGGATTTCGAGTTGTCAATTCAAAAACAGGCGGCGGACTGCCAAAGCATCTTTGGTATCCGATTGTATTTTTATTATACCGCGCGCGGGTAGGTTCTTAAATTTTTGGCGGCGAGATTTTATGTCCCAGTACATTGCGGAGATCGCAGCAAACTTGGATAAGTTTGCAAGATCGAGCAATGAGCTGGGACGCAAAAGATGCCGATGAAAAA
>JAJTHR010000007.1 GCA_021298935.1 Parachlamydia sp.
AAATTTTTCATCGGCATCTTTTGCGTCCCAGCTCATTGCTCGATCTTGCAAACTTATCCAAGTTTGCTGCGATCTCCGCAATGTACTGGGACATAAAATCTCGCCGCCAAAAATTTAAGAACCTACCCGCGCGCGGTATAATGAGAAAAAAAGCGTTAAGATGAAAAGACAGGCTTGCTATAATAATTATTTTATGTATTCTTTTTTACATGACTAAAAAAACCATGCCCCACTCTTATATCCCTTATGCAAGGCAATGCATTGATGCATCCGACAAAGAGGCTGTCGCAGCGGCATTGGATGAAGACCTAATCACACGGGGGCCTCCTGTGCAAGCGTTCGAGGAAGCCTTTGCCCGCATGTGCGGTGCCTCTTACGCCGTGGCATTTTGCAATGGAACCGCCGCGTTGAATGCGGCCTATTTTGCAGCTGACCTGAAGCCCTATGACGTCGTTTTATCCACGCCCAACTCTTTTATCGCCACCGTGGCTGCCCCCATTCGTATGGAGGCCCGTCTCCAATTCGTTGATATCGATCCACAGACAGGGAGTCTTGATCTTGATTTGCTTAAATCAAAACTTCGCACGCCAATGAGCCGGGGACGCCCTTTCATTGTTCCTGTCCATTTTGGAGGAATAGCGATGGACATGGCCGCTCTTCAGCGCCTTCAATCAAACCCCGCTACTGTGGTGATCGAAGATGCCGCCCATGCTGTGGGCTCATCCTATCCATCAGGGGAGAAAGTGGGAAGCTGCGCTTATAGCGATATGACCATGTTCAGCTTTCATCCTGCCAAAACACTGACGACAGGCGAGGGAGGGATGGTCACGACCAATAATGAGCATTATTACCGCAATCTGCTCCATTTTCGGGATAATGGAATTAACCGAACCCCTCAACCCGGCTATTATGAAGTGCAGTCGATTACCGGTAATTTTCATTTGACGAGCTTCCAGGGTGCTTTAGGTTTGAGCCAATTGAGCCGGCTGGATGATTTTGCCAAAAAAAGGCGCCAACTTATAAAAATGTACCGCAGCTATTTGGCAAAACATCCAGAGATTAAACTATTTACCGATCAGTTTGATTCCTCTACAGCTTTTCACTTAATGGTCATTCAAATTGATTTTGAAAGTTTGGGGAAGACACGCATCGATGTGATGAACCAGCTTGCGAGCGATGGTATTGGCACGCAAGTGCACTACATTCCCCTTTACAGGCATCCTGTGCTCACGGGGGACGCGTTAGAAAATTATCCTGCAATGGAAAATTACTATGCAAAGGCCCTTACTCTGCCCCTCTATTATGATCTAAATAAGGAAGATGTGACGCGGATTTGCAAAGCAGTTATGAATAGGCTAGGATTAAAGCCTTAGCGGTATTGGCAATATAAGGGTTGCTTTCGTTTTTTAGGATATGGGCAAGCTTCAACCCCTCTTCCTTCTTCCCTAGCATAAAAAAAGCTTTTGTCAGATTTAAGAGAGTCGGACCATGGTCGGTCTCCAGCTTGAGGGCCCGGTCAATGCACTTGAGCGCTTTGGCTGGCTCGTTGATCTGCAAATAAATGGCTCCAAGGGTTTGTGCATCATACACGCTTTCGGCATCTAAAATAATGAGCGCCTCAAAAAAGGGGAGAGCAATATCATATTTCCCCTGACGAATATAAGAATAGCCTGTGTAGCGAAGATCTTCAATGTGCTCTTCTCTCCACCCTAATTTTTCCAGCCAATTAATGCGCCCCATGCCTACCCTTGTAAAAACTGCCCGACTCTTCCAACAATAAAGCTTAACCAATTATTAATCTTATCAATTTGTTGAAAGCAAGATTTAATCGTTTTGCGCTCTGTTTCTTCCTCTTCTGATTCGCAGATGACCGCGTCTAATTTTCGCTCGTCTTCATCTTCTTCTTCAAAAGAGCCAAGACTTGGCGCGACGCGAAAGAAACCAAAGGGAGAGCGCCGCTGCGTTCTGAATTTAGGAGGAGGAAAAAAATAGGCCCAGGGAGTTTGAACTGGTACAATTCCTAACAGCAAATCCATTTCAGTTAATTTAGGATAAATATCGACAAGTAGAATTTGAGGAGGAATCGAAGAAGCTTCATCCAGATGGTATTGTTGATTAATCTGCTCAATTAATTGCGTGCGACGGGCATACTGGATATAAATGCCAATATCCAACTTGTCAATGGTTGTCATACGACCGTCCCTCAGATTTAAAATAATATCACTATTATTATAAACGGTAAATTCGCCTATGTCAATGGGTCTTAATGTTATACCACGCGCGGATAGGTCTTTAAATTTTTCATCGGCATCTTTTACGTCCCAGCTCATTGCTCGATCTTGCAAACTTATCCAAGTTTGCTGCGATCTCCGCAATGTACTGGGCCATAAAATCTCTCAGCCAAAAATTTAAGAACCTACCCGCGCACGGTATAGTAAAATATTGCTGTGCTTTTTGAATTAATTGATTTTTCATAATCTCTTGGCTTTCATTTTGCTCTTTTTTGCGTAAGGTGAATGTTTTAACTTTTTTACGTAAAAAGTTTAAAATTGTCAATAAGCTGGCGGCTTGCTAAAATGATTTATTTTTTGGAATTTTTATGACGGAACCAAAGATACTGGTCGGTGCCCACACTTCTGCTGCAGGTGGCGTTCATAACGCCTTGCTTGAGGGCAAGAAAATAGGGGCCACGACCATTCAATTTTTTACAAGCAATCAGAAGCAATGGAAAGGTAAGCAATTCATCCCTGATGATATTGAAAGGTGGAAAAGGACCCTGGACGAGACAGAAATCGAACAAGTGATGAGCCATGACAGCTATTTGATTAACCTCGGCTGTCCGAATCCTGAAAACCTCGCAAAAAGCCGCACTGCATTTGCAGAAGAACTGGTTCGTTGCACACAATTGGGCGTACACTATCTCAACTTTCACCCGGGAGCTAGCCTAACTTCCGAGCTTGAGCAGTGCCTCGATTTGATTGTCGAAAGCCTGCTTCTCGTGAAGCCTTTGGTCGAACAAGGGACCACCCGTCTTCTTCTGGAGGCGACGGCCGGCCAGGGCTCTTCTGTTGGACATCGCTTCGAACACCTGTCTTATATCATTGACAGGGTGAAGGAAAAGATTCCCATTGGCGTCTGCATCGATACATGCCACATTTTTGTCGCCGGCTATGATATACGCACATCTGAAGCTTGGGATCGCACGCTCAAGGAATTTGATGAAGTAATTGGCCTTGAACATCTTTATGCTTTCCATTTAAATGATTCCCTCAAAGATATAGGATCGAGAGTGGATCGGCATGCTGCTTTAGGCGAAGGAAAGATTGGCTGGGATTGTTTTAAATTTTTAATGAGCGACCAAAGGACACGCCATCTCCCTAAGTATTTAGAAACGCCCGGCGGCGTGGAGTTATGGGAGAAAGAAATAGTGAAATTGAGAGGGTGTCTACAATTCAGCAGATCGGGCTTTGTAGACACCCTCTAAACATCTTAATAGGAAAAAATCATGCGTACTAAAATAAAAGCCCTTAAACAGCGCGACCAAGCCCAAGCTTTAGTCGGCCATGAAATCACATTAAAGGGATGGGTCAGGACTGTCCGCAACCAAAAAACATTTACATTCATTGAAATTAACGATGGTTCGACCCTTTCCAACTTTCAAATTATCGCAAATCCTGACATCCCTAACTATGCGGCGCTGATGAACCAGCTTTCTACCGGAGTGTCGGTGGCTGTTAAGGGGACGGTTGTTGAAAGCCCGGCCAAGGAGCAATCCCTTGAAATGCATGCGGCAGAAATGACAATCATCGGAAAATGCGATCCTGAAACCTATCCCATGCAGAAGAAAAGGCATACGTTCGAATTTTTGCGTACCATTGCCCACCTACGTCCCCGCACCAATACCATTGGAGCCGTGACAAGAGTGAGAAACGCTCTTGCATTTGCCACCCACCGGTTTTTCCAGGAAAGGGATTTCCTCTATATTCAGACGCCCATCATCACCGCTTCAGATTGTGAAGGGGCCGGCAAAATGTTCCAGGTGACGACCTTGGATATCGCCAACCCAGCCAGAACGCCTGAGAATAAAATTGATTACAGCCAGGATTTTTTTGCCAAGCCTACCTACCTGACCGTTTCAGGACAATTAAATGGCGAAATATATGCCAGCTCCCTTTCCGATATTTATACCTTTGGGCCGACCTTCCGGGCTGAAAATTCAAACACGTCCCGTCACCTGGCCGAGTTTTGGATGATCGAGCCGGAAATGGCCTTTGCCGACTTGAATGATAACATGGACTGCGCGGAAGCCTATTTGAAGTATATTTTTAAGTATGTCCTGGACCATTGCCAGGAAGACATGGAGTTTTTCGATAAAAATATTGAAAATGGGATCATTAAGCGTTTAGAGCATGTGGTCAATACCCCTTTTGAAAGAGCCTCTTACACTTTTGCGGTGCGCATTTTAGAAAAAGCCGATAAGAAATTTGAATTCCCTGTCAAATGGGGGCTTGACCTCCAGTCAGAGCATGAGCGGTTTTTAGCAGAAGAATATTTTGGAAAACCTGTGATTCTGACTGACTACCCCAAAGAAATTAAATCTTTTTACATGCGCGCCAACGAAGACAATAAAACCGTTGCGGCCATGGACATTTTGGTTCCCAAGGTGGGGGAG
>JAJTHR010000096.1 GCA_021298935.1 Parachlamydia sp.
ATGCCTCCAAAGATCACCCCCTGCTTCCATCATGACTTCGCACAGGCCATTAAGCGGAAGGCCCATGACATTGTAATAGCATCCCTCAATCGAGCGGACAATCAAGCCGCCGGATCCCTGAATCATATACCCGCCTGCTTTATCGGTCCAATGCAGCGTATTTTGATAATGGTGGATCTGTTCATCGCTTAAAGCATTGAAAAGGACTCTCGTCATTTGGACATGTTGAATGCACCGATCCTTATCAAACACCGTTAGCCCGGTATAAACTTCATGCCAATGCCCGGCCAATTCTTTTAAGTGCTGAAAAGCTTGGGTTTCGTCCTTTGGCTTGTGGTAAACTTTTCCTTCTTTAAAAACCACTGTGTCAGCCGTGAGGATCAGGCGGGAAGGATAGGTGCCAAGAAGAGACTCCCCTTTACCTTGTGCAAGGGTTAATACATAATCGCCCGGATTGCCATTAAAGGGGACCGATTCTTCATCAAAAGGGGGGGCTGCCTGTTCAAAAGGCAAATCAAAAAACTCTAGGATTTCTTTTCGGCGGGGAGACTGGGAACCTAAAATAATCATAATTATCCAATTAAAATTTGAGGAAAAATATACAATTTCAGTTTTTCTGAATTCAATTTTGGAAAAAATTTTTGTACATGCTCGATGATGAGATCTTTCTTTTCATTAATCTCTTTGATTTGAGAGCCATTTAATAAAAAGAAACCAAAATATTCGTTTTCATTGTAATAGGCTTTTTCAAAGGGGTTTTGCAAAAGCCATTGCTGCTTGCTTTCTCCATGAAGTTGATACGTTTGTGCGAGTATCTCACCTTTATTTAAAAATCCAAGAAAAATTTTAGGTGTCATGATTGTCTGTGAACCATCATGGTTGATGCCTGATTTTTTGGATAAATGATTAGATCAGCGATATTAACGTGCGGCGGTCGAGAGGCTATAAAAAAGATCGCTTCGGCAATATCATCAGCTGTGAGAGGCTGCATACCTTTATAGACGTTATGCGCCTTTTCCTGATCGCCATAAAAGCGGACAAGGCTGAATTCGGTTTCTGCCATTCCTGGCGAAATCAGCGAAACCCGGATGGGCGAATCGATGAGTTCCATCCTTAGGGTATCTGTAATGGCACGCAGAGCAAACTTGGTTGCGCAATACACGCTTCCGCCGGGATAGGTGCCGTGGCCCGATACGCTGCCTACATTGATGATTTGACCCTGTCCGGCTTCAAGCATGGCGGGCAATACTAACCGTGTGGCAGCCAATACCCCTTTAATATTGGTGTCGATCATCTCATCCCATGCGTCTTTTTTTATCTCAACTAATTTATCCAATCCTCGGACAAGTCCGGCATTGTTAATTAAAATGGAGGGAGGCCCAAACTCTTGGTTGGCTTTTGCTATTCCATCTTCGAGTTTTGCATAGTCCCTGATGTCAGAAGCGATTAAGTGGCAATGGGTGCCAAATTCTTTAGCTAATTCATTTGCAAGGGTTTCGAGCCTCTCTTGTCGCCTTGCCAGCAAGATGAGCCGGGCCCCCTTTTTTGCAAAAATGCGGGCAATTGCCGTGCCAAACCCGGCGCTTGCCCCTGTGACCATGACAGTCTCTTCATTGAAAAGGACTGCCATGCTTATTTGCCCCCCGTCTTAACGAGGTGATCCCAATAATGTTTCATTTGGGGATTCAAATAGTGGCGAATGCTCGTATAGTCCGGACCCTGTCCAGGATATTCCGTATCGATAAAAGCAAAGGTGCCTTTTTTGGTATAGGCAATGTTATCAGGACGGTAGCTCGATCCCTTGGCACGGCTAATAATCACATACAGCTCATCCAAATGGGCCGGGGTGATCAAATTTTTCCAGGCAGAGTAGTTTTCCTTTTCAGGAACGAGCTGCATGTTGGTCACAAGTAGAAGGGCGTAGTGGCGTGTGTGCTTAGTATTAGCCGGGGGAGATGGGTTTTCCGGCAAAGGATAGATCCATTTGGAAGCCACGGTAAAATAGCGGATGTTTTTGCTCTCAATAATGCGCGCGACTTTTCTTGCTCCCACGCATCGCTTGACGAGCCAGTGCCAGCTCGGCTTCTTCCTTTTTTCCTTAAGTTCATTATCCATATAAGCTTTGACGAGGTAGCCAGGCAGGTGAGGATGGGATGCGACGTGAACATAGGACCTGGGGCCCACATCCAATGTTTTGAATCCCGCTTGGCGAAAAGTCCTTTTGTTGATTGTTGCGCGGGTAAGAAGAAAAATCTTGTCAAGTACCGCTTTCATCGGATGGTTGTGATTGATGACAAAAGGACGCATTTTATTTTTAATGTTTTCTGGAATGACGCTGTTCAATTCAAAGTCATCATTAGTGCTTCCCTTATTGCGAAGAAACGACTGATGCGTGACTTGCTCTTCAAGTGAGAGGTTATGCTGCCACTGAAAATATAAAAGTTGATGCGCTTTATCAAAGGCTGCATAAGCTTCTTCATGGCGATTAGCAGTGAAAAAATTCATTCCTTCGTAATAAAATGCAAATGCTTCCTGGACAGAGGCAGCTTGAGGTTGAAACTCAACCAGCCGGCTCCATAATCTTTCCACATCGCCATTTTCAAATAGGGGGCCATTGATCGGCTCGCCTTTGCACAAAGATTGTTGAGCATGCAAATGATGGAGTAGAGAGGCGTTCGCCTGGATGGCAGATTCTATAGAGGAATGGGAGAAAATGGGTTCAGCTTTGTTTGCACATAAAGAAAGGGGAATGACATTCAGCAATGCAATAGTCAATGTCAATAGGAATGGGCGTAACAAAATGGCCTCCAAAAATTATTAATGAAGGCGGGATCATAGCATAAAGATAATTTTCCTTAGAAGAAAATCAGACTTGAAACTCCTCTAAGTCATTAGGCCTCTTTTCGCAATCTGCTTTGCTTGAAAAAACAGATTGTGCAGATTTATCATCTAATTTTGAGGGCATTTCTGAAGATATGGTCATCCCTATGCATACTTTAAATCCAGGTCGTCTTGTTTGCGCAGCAAACGGGATGGTGTGGTGTACCTGGAATGAATAATAACTAGTGGTTCAATTGCCGATGTAAATTCGGTCATAGCCCTTAAAGGAGAGAATATGTTGATGAAGGCAAGGGTGTCCGAAGAAACCGAACGAGGCGCTACAACAGTAGAATACAACGTGTCATAAACGGCCAATGAGGAGTCTGTAGCTCCAAAAAGGCATTGCGAAAAGCTTCTGATTCTGACATAGGGATTCCTTTGCTTGAAAAGGAATTCTTATATCAGATTTTGATTTGTAATTTTAATTTTTTCATTTGGTATAACTGCTGGCGTCCTCTTCTTTTGGCTGCTCTAATCGAAGAAGGGGTGTTTGATTCTGTGTCTTGATCCACTGGATAAGTTGCTCTAGAAAAAGGCCTTGTTCATCCAGCCGATAAAGGGAACTGAAGTTTGGGCTATTTAAACGTTCGCACTAAGCTTTTTCTGTTCTTGGCTCGACTTTGTACGTTTTTGGACCCCTCTTCGAGAGAGAAGTAAACTGCGACGTAATAAATTTTGCACGAAGGGGTATTTTTACCCCTTCCAAAGAATTTATTTAGCTACAGAAAGCTTCTCTCCGAAGAGGGGTCCAAAAAACGTACAAAGTCGAGATTAGTGGGATAGATTCATATCAGAATACTAATTTAAAAGAGAATGTAATAAGCCGTTGGAAGCCAAAATGCAGGAAGATTGATTGCTTCGAGGAGAAGGGGTCAGCTTGCCACCTGCCTCTTCGATTAATAATTGTCCTGCTACCCAATCCCAGGGAAAGAGTTGGTTCATGCAAACCGCATCCAGTTTGCCGGCTGCTACATAGGCTAATGAAAGAGCCGCAGAACCTAAGTTGCGCAAACTTGCCCCTTTTTTAAGCAAGCGTTCTAGGAAAGAAAAGTCGAAAATCGGCTGCTCGTAATCATCATAGGGAAAGCCAAAGCCAATGAGTGAATCTTCAATTGCTTTAATTTGACTGACAAAAATTTGCTGTCCATTATGATAAGCCCCTTTTCTTTTCTCGGCGATAAAAAGCTCGTCAGTGAGAGGGTTGTAAACCACAGCGCTTAAAGGAACATTCTTTTGGCAAACAGCAATACTGATGGAAATAATGGGGATTTGACGTGTAAAATTAGTTGTGCCATCAAGTGGATCGACAATCCAAAGCATCTCATGATCCTGTCCAGAAAAACCGCTTTCTTCTCCCAAAAAAGCATGTTCCGGGTACTTTTCTTTAACAAAAGAAAAAATGGCTTTTTCAGCCCCTTTATCAATTGGTGTGACAAAGTTTTGGCGGCCAGGCTTTGCGGAAATTTCAAAATCTGTGGCGAATCCTTGTTTAATAATCTCCCCGGCCTTTAATGCCGCCTGGACGGCAACGGAGGTGAGTTCTGTATATTTTCGTGACATGCTCTAAGCTTATCTGAAAACACTCTCAATTTCAATATTGAAGAAATATATTTTTTATTTTATTTTACAATTCAGTATAGAAGCTCTCACAACAAATTAAATTTTCAGGGTGATTATGATTGTAAGAAATAAAGAATGCACTTCTTGCTCTTGTGCAAGCAACCACGCTTCAGCCGAGGATGATCTTAGATATAGTGGATACGTTGCTCAGGATGAAGGTGACGAAGATGATGATGACTTTGACGAGGACGAAGATTTAGATGATGACTTCGATGAAGATGAAGACTTTGATGATGAAGATGATGAAGATTACGATGATGACGAAGAAGATGAGGATGTAGAGGAATTTGAGGAAGAGGAAGAAGAATAGAATTTCCTGAAATCATGGGATGGGCGCTATTTATAGCGCTCTCTTGCCTCATCGTTTCTTTAATCGTAGGATATTCGGTTGGGTATGGGATTTCTCCCACGCCCACTTCTCCAAAAGTCAGGCGAGCTTTGGCGCTTTTGCTTCCACAGGATATAGAGGGAGCGATTAAAGAGCTTGGCTCAGGCTGGGGACATCTCGCCTTCTGGCTTGCCCTCCGTTATCCTAATACGCGAATAGATGCGTATGAAATTTCACCCCTCCCTTATATGGTTTCAAAAGCCTTGTTATGGGGTCTTAGCTTTCCCCATTTAAAATTTCATCGAAAAGATTTTTTTAAAATTGACTTGTCAGATAGCCGCCTTCTTATATGCTATCTCTATCCGGGAGCTATGGAGCGGTTAAAAGAAAAATTTGAAAAAGAGCTGAAACCAGGGACGTGGGTATTGACCCATACCTTTTCTATCCCTGGCTGGAAGCCGCTTAAAATCGCCTATGCAGATGATCTTTACCGCACCCCTGTTTACCTCTATCAATTTAGTATATCGACAAGCTGGTGATCAGGGTTTTGCTTAATGGCGTATTGTTTTTCCCATTGTTCTCCGAACAAGACGATGGGGCGGTCAAACCGGTCCCGCACTAAAAGGGCCGTCGTCGTTTTTTTAAACGAATCCTTGTCGCCGAGGAGCCAGGCGCTGCAATGGTAGGGGAGTGGATGGACGATTGTTTCAACTCCATATTCGTCTTTGAGGCGGTATTGCATGACTTCGAATTGGAGCTGGCCGACAGCGCCAAAGATGAGGTCGCCGCTTAAATCAAAGGGCCTAAGCAATTGGATGGCCCCTTCATCAGTAAGTTGTAGAACCCCTTTATCAAACGATTTTCGCTTGCCTATTTCTTTAGGCTGAACGCGTGCAAAAATTTCCGGTTGGAATTGAGGTAGCGGTTTAAAGTTAAAGCCCCCGGTCATTGAAATGGTATCGCCAATGGCAAAAACGCCTGGGTTAATCACTCCAATGATATCTCCAGGATAGGCGACATCTAAAGTGGTCCTTTCACCTGCCACCATGCCATGCGGACGGGAAAGGCGCACTTCTCTGCCTAACCGGTGGTGCTTGACGACGAGATCCCGATCAAAACGGCCCGAACAAATGCGCAAAAATGCCATGCTATCGCGGTGCCTCTTATCCATGTTGGCCTGCAACTTAAATACGTAGGCGCTAAAGGGGGTTTCAACAGGATCAATTTTAATTTCCTCCCCTTTTTCGGTAGACGCTTGTCTTTCATGCGGAGGAGGTGCCAGATGAATGAAGGCATCAAAGAAGGGTTCCACACCAAAATTGGTCAATGCGGATGCGAAAAAAACAGGAGTCACCTCTCCTGACAAAAAATCTTCAACCGTAAAAGGATTTCCTGCCATTTCAAGGAGTTCGAGCTCATCGGTAAGCTGCCGATAATGCTCTTCGCCTAAGCGTTCTTTGGCTTCCGGACTATCAATAGGAAGGCGTGTAATTTCAGCCCGTTGCGCACCTCCCACGCCTACTTTTGTAAAAAAAAGGCATTCTTTTGTCAGGCAATCGACCACGCCGCAAAATTCTTTTGCCGAGCCGATGGGCCAATTGAGCGGGGTAGAATGAATTTGCAGTACGTTTTCCACTTCATGCATGAGATCCAATGGATCGCGGCAAGGCATGTCCATTTTATTGATGAATGTCAATACGGGGATTTTTCGCAAACGGCATACTTCAAATAATTTTCGCGTTTGTCTTTCAACCCCCTTGGAGGCATCTATTACCATGATGGCACAATCGGCGGCCGTTAGGGTACGGTAGGTATCTTCAGAAAAGTCTTCGTGGCCGGGAGTGTCCAAGACATTGATGATGACGTCCTTATAGGTAAACTGCATCGCCGAGGCGGTGATCGAAATGCCCCTTTCCTGTTCCATGGCCATCCAATCGGAGGCTGCCGCTTTGCGCCCTTTTCTGCCACGGACCATGCCTGCTGTATGAATCATTCCAGAATAAAGGAGCAGCTTCTCTGTCAACGTGGTTTTCCCGGCATCAGGGTGGCTGATTATGGCAAACGTGCGTCTTTTTTGGCAGGCATCAGTGATTTGCAAGGAGTCGGCGGTTGCCATTCAGGACCTCATGGATTCAAGCTCTTCCCAGCGATGGAATAGCATTTCTAAAAGTTTGTTTTTTTCATCAAGTTCAGCGCATGTTTTTTGCAGCCGCTCAGGCTGGGTGGCAAGCGACGGATCGTGGACAATTTTTTCGAGCTGCGCAATGGACTCTTCCAATGCAAAAATTTTTTCTTCCATCTGCTCCCATTCCCTTTTTTCAGAATAGGTCATTTTTTTAGCACGTGTTTCAATGCGTGGGGCAGGTTTTTTTGTCTCTTTTTCTTTTTTTTCTTCGGGCTGTGCAATCTGATGCTGTTCCCATTGCAAATAGTCTGCAAATAAAGAACCCTCATTGCCGCCTCCAAGTCCAAGAATGACAGTGGAGATCTGATCAAGCAAATAACGGTCATGGGTTATTAAAACGACAGCGCCTGGAAATTCAGCCAGGCTCTCTTCCAGTATTTCAAGGGTGGGGATATCCAGGTCGTTGGTCGGCTCGTCGAGCAGTAGGATATCAGCCGGTTTGAGCATCAGCCGTGCTAAATGCACGCGGGCTCTTTCCCCCCCTGATAGATGTCCGAAGGGAAGATCCAACCGGTCAGGGCTGAAAAGGAACCGTTTGCACCAGGAATTGACATGAATGGATTGCCCCCTGTAATAAACGGTATCCCCTTCGGGAGCCAGGGCCCGGCGCAATGGAATGTCATTTTCAAGCTGCTCCCGGTGCTGGTCAAAGTAGACTAGCCTGATCCCGTCAGCCACTTTTACGGTTCCTTTATCAGGGGATAGCTCACTCATTAATATGCGAAGGAGCGTCGTTTTACCGCTGCCGTTCAAGCCGGCAATGCCGAGACGCATGCCCGGGGATAAAGTCAAGTTGACGCCTGAAAAAAGAAGTTTCCCGCCCATGGATTTTTCAAGATTTGTGGCGACAAGCAATTTTTGCGATTCGCGTTTGGTGGAAGCAAAGTCAAACGAGGTTTTGGAGTCCTTATTACGGGTCTTTAAATCGTCTAATTCCTGAATCAAGCGGCCTGCTTCCTGAATACGTGATTGCGACTTTGTCGTGCGGGCTTTGGGATTTTGCTTCAGCCATTCCACTTCACGTCGCACTTTTGAAGCAAGCGAGCGCTCTTGCTGCAACTGTCCGCTTAAAAATTC
>JAJTHR010000146.1 GCA_021298935.1 Parachlamydia sp.
AAATTTTTCATCGGCATCTTTTGCGTCCCAGCTCATTGCTCGATCTTGCAAACTTATCCAAGTTTGCTGCGATCTCCGCAATGTACTGGGACATAAAATCTCGCCGCCAAAAATTTAAGAACCTACCCGCGCGCGGTATAACGCAAAAGGAGCAGGAGTAAGCAGATTTTTTGAATCTCAATTAACTTCAGAAATGCTCGATTTTTGAATGAATTGATTTTTTAAAAACTCTTGGCTTTCATACTGCTCTTTTTGCGAAGATGAGTAAAGAATGAATACCTGGCCATTACATGATGTAATGGCCCCATGCACAAAGGAGTCGTATGGCCAGAATCAACCCGGTACCTGCAGAGAAAGCAACTGGTGAGTTGCAGGACATTTATCAAAATTTAGAAAATAAAATGGGACGTGTCCTTAACGTTTTTTCAACCATGGCCCATTCACCGGCAGTTTTGAAAGGCTTCCTCAATTTAAGCGAATCCGCCAACCAGACCAGCCTGACGCCTCAATTAAAGGAAGAAATCGCTTTGGTTGTTGCACAAACAAACAATTGCCGCTACTGCCTCTCTGCCCATAGCCAGTTAGCTAAAGGGGCAGGAATTTTACAGGACGACATCTTGCAAGCACGCCTCGGGCAATCCAAAGACCAGAAAACCCAGTCGATTTTAGCTTTTTCTAAAAAAGTAGTAGAGAAAAGAGCCAATGTCTCAGATCAGGATGTGCAGGAGCTCAAAAATGCGGGCGTGAGTGAACAGGAGATGGTTGAAATCATCCTCTTAATCGTCGTCAACCTATTTACAAACTATTTTAACATAATTACCGATCCAGAAGTGGATTTCCCGGCAGCCCCTACTATATAGCTTTATTTTTGACGAAATTTTGGCTGCATGCTCGAATAGGCCTGTCCCATGATCTCTTTCAGGCGAGCCTCCAAGTGGTCGGCAATGTGCGGATCATTTTCCTGCAGCCACAATTTGAATTTGTAGGTTTTTGTAAATAGCTCTTGATGATAAATCGAGGGCTTTTTAACCTCTTCATTCTCTACAAACTGCCCCACGTCAATATGGATAGGCCTGCCGTCTACAACGCCTGTATTTTGCATGAGAGCGTGGTCATTATCTGCCAGCCCACGGTCATATTCAGATAAAAGGAGCGCCAGCAGACGATCAATCAGCTCTCTGCCTTCGGCAAGCCTCCCTTCAGCTTTGTAGCTCAATAAGACATCGCATAGCATCCGTGCTTGATCCTGTACGCAAAATTCCATGTCATCGAGATTAACCGCATGCCGCATCCCGATTTTATCGTAAAAAACCAGCTCTTTTTGAAGATTGTTTGTCTTATTTAAATGGACAAAAACAAGGCCGGTTTCTTTTTTGAGTTTTTCAAAAGCCAGCTTCCAACTTTTTACAAAGCCATCGAGCTTATGCCATTTTTTGGCCAATTTTTCATTTTTATAGGCTTCAAGAGCTGGCAGCGTTGGGGTGTATAAAAGCCAGGGCTGCAGGCGATAACGTTGGTATTTAAAAAATTTCAAGACATAATTGCCATCCTCGCTTGCAAAAACGTAGGATTGGCACCCCTTTCCTAAATAACGGTAAGGCTGGTTTAAAGCGGCCTCTACCACCTCTTGCTCCTCTTTCACCAAGGGACGCACCTCCCATTCTGGATTATAGGCAAAATCCGATTGGACATGTTTAAGCTTAAACCCCCCCGTGAGCTTGAAATAAAGCCTGCCTGCCCCGTATAGGGCAGCGGCGAAAAGGCAAAGGCATAGGATGCGAAGTAGAAGCTTTCGTTTGTTCATTAATCTCCCTAAAAGTCAGAAGAATATTAACAAAGCACCTTTTTCTTATTCAACATGATAAATCTTGTTGAAATCCATTAGTTTTTTTGCGAACATTGAAATACTATTCAATAATGTTAAAAATGGCTTTATTTTCACTTCGTCAATTTTTTTACTTAATTTTAGTTCTTGCATCCCTCGTCTTTGCCCCCCTTCTTTATTTATCCATTGCAAATTACCTGGAAGATAATACCCTCCTCTCTAGCGAAATCCAGGGCAACCGGTATCAAAATTTATTAAAACAGCTTATTCACTCTCTGCTAAGACACCAGGTGATTATCAGCCAGGTATACAAGGGAAAAACAGATCCAATTAAATTAGATCATTCTAAAAAGCAGATTGATATCTATTTTTCCGATCTCGTTAAATACCCATTAGATGATAGATTTAATCCCGTTTTGGCACATGCACGGGCCGCCGAACAGAAATGGAATCTTCTGAAAAACGAGAAATTGGCGATCGAGAATTCTGCTGCCCAGTACCAGGATGCAACGACTGACATTCAGCATGCCTTCTCCTCCATGCGGCTGATAGCGGTCAGCCCTGCCTTCGCTCTGTTTAACCAGTTAGCGCTGCTGCAGTCAATTTTGAATCAGGCGGTGGATGAATTTTCAGCAAACGAAGAATTATTGCCGGAAAAAAAGACCGCTTTCTATGCTTTGATTGAAGCCATTATGCATGACTTGAAATTTCAATTGAATCATGCTGCCAAGACCGATAAGAATTTTCTTGTGAGTCCCGCCTTGATTGAAGTGTACGACCAGTATTTTTCGGCCATTGAAAATTTCTTTAAGCATCAGGCCTTCTCTTCTAAGGCAGAAATCAATGCAGGAGCATTAAGCAACCAGGGATACCAGGTGATCTTCTTAGGGTTAAAAGCATGGGATCAGACGACCACAGTAGTGGCGAAATTTCTAAGGGAACAAGAGGAAGCTCTTGATCTGCGTTTTTGGACCCTATTATTGCTCTCCGTTTTCTTTTTCACCCTCTTGTTGATTTTAGTAACCTTGGGCTTTCAACACATGAAGCGTGCCCTCAATGAAATCGGAAGCCAGGCTCAGCTATTATCAGAGGGTCAGCCGATCACAGGCAAGCTGGCAACGCTCCCTATCGAAATGGATGTCATTGCCAAGCCCCTGAATAAGCTCTCTGTTTTTCAAGACGAAGTCCTTTATAATTATAAGGAATTGGTCAGAGGTATCCATGCCGTCTTTAACGGGGATTTAAACATACGGCTCCAAAGTCCCTCCCAAAGTAAAAATTATACAGAACCTCTGCTTCTCTTTAATGGAATGGTCGAAGATTATGATGGGTTAATTCGCAGGCTGCAAGAACTTGGCTTTATGCTTACCAATTCGGCATCGCAACTAACGATGGCCATCATGAAACAAGAAACCATTATTAAAGAAAATGAAACAACATCCGGCCAAATAGCCGTGGCAGCCAATGAAATTTTTTTGACAGCCAAAGATTTTGCTGCCTCTTTTAAAGAGACAACAAACACAGCACAAGAAACCTCAAACCTCGCATCAAAGGGAAAAGAGTCGCTTGGGAAGATGGAAGGAATCATGAAGCTAATCCTCGATGCTTCAGGCAGTATTGCAGACAAACTGGCCATCCTCAATGAAAAAGCGGGAAATATTACTGGAGTTGTGACAACGATCACGAAAGTTGTCGAACAAACCCATCTTTTGTCGTTGAATGCATCCATCGAGGCTGAAAAAGCAGGTGAATTCGGCAAAAGTTTTGCGATTATAGCCCGGGAAATCCGCCGCCTATCCGATCAGACAGGCAGCTCAGCGCATGATATCAAAAAAATGATCAATGAAATCATGACCGCCCTTTCCTCTAGCGTCATGGGCATGGATGATTTTACCAAGGACATTAAAAACGGAACCAATCAGGTCAGCAAAGTAGGCCTTCAGCTTTCACAAATCATTGAACAGGTTCAGGTTTTAATTCGCAATTTGCAGTTCATCAATGAAGGGATGCAGGCTCAGTCGGAGGGAGCGGAGCAAATTAATGTAGCTATTACGAATTTAAGCAGTAAAGCCATACAGACGACTGATTCAATCCATGAATTCAGGGACACGATCGACGAGCTCAGCACAGCTTCCAACGAGCTGAGAACCCTCATGCCTCATGTCAAAAAATTCAGACAATAATTATTTCCCCAAATCACTTGCAAAGGAGAATGTATGTTATCGATTGATTTAAAAGGAAAAAAGGCATTCATAGCTGGCATAGGAGATGACCAGGGGTTTGGATGGGCCATTGCAAAGGCATTAGCAGAAGCGGGTGCAGAAATCATTGTGGGAACATGGAGCCCCATTTTAAAAATATTTACAGCCAGCCTCCAGGCCGGCAAATTTGATGCCTCCCGTCAGCTTTCGAATGGCAATCTGCTGACATTTGCCAAAGTTTACCCCTTAGATGGCTCCTTTGACACTCCTGAAAATGTGCCTCAAGAAATCAAAGAGAATAAGCGTTACAAGGATGCAGGCGGCTACACAATCAGTGAAGTCTGTGAAGCGATCGAGCGTGATTTTGGAAAAATCGACATCTTTGTCCATTCCCTGGCCAATGCGCCTGAGGTGCAAAAACCTTTGCTGCAAACAAGCCGCAGCGGGTATCTGGCAGCCCTGAGTTCTTCTTCCTATTCCTTCATTAGCCTGCTGGCCCATTTAGGCCCGCGCATGAATCCGGGTTCATCCGTCCTTACCCTTTCCTATCTAGCAGCAGAAAAAATAATTCCAGGTTATGGCGGCGGCATGAGTTCAGCCAAAGCAGCTCTTGAAAGCGATACACGAACACTGGCGTGGGAAGCGGGCAGAGAGTGGGGCATCCGCGTTAATGCCATTTCCGCAGGACCCCTCGGAAGCCGCGCCGCACGGGCAATCGGCTTTATCGACCGCATGATCGAGTATGCAAAAATCAATGCCCCCCTAGAAAAAGACTTGACAGCGCAAGAAATCGGAAACGCCGCTGCGTTCCTGTGCTCACCGCTCGCTTCAGCCATTACAGGGACGATCATCCATGTTGACAATGGTTTGCATGCCATGGGAGTCAGCGTTGACAGCCCGGCGCTTCAAAAAGCAGAGGCGCTTGTATAAATTAAAACCTGCCTGGCGTTCATTGCTTAGGCAGGTTTAAAATCTGAATTCATTGATGAGATGCAAATGTCAAATAGATGTTCAATTTGCTAGAGAATATCCTGATTTTCCAATTAGCCAACAGATTGTTGTAAGCACACATATCTAAACATTACAGACCTCTATAAGCATCCTTTCTACCATCTACATCAACAATTAAAATAATTAATTGTTTGTCTTTTATCTCGTATATTACGCGGTACTTGCCGCATTTTACACGATAAAGACTATGCCCTTTTAGTTTTATAGACCCAGTTTGCCTAGGATCTTTAGATAAAGATTTAATTTTAACTACAATTGCGTTCTGATCGCGTTTAGGAATTTTTGCCAATTTTTTTTCGAGGTCGCAGTCATAATTAATCTTGTAAATCATCCCAACCTAAGCGCCTCATCATTTCTTCGTGAGATATAGTCTTGGAGCCATTTTTAACAAAACGTTCATAGGCTGCTTGTGCGTCATTGCAATCTTGTTCGTACTCTAATGCCTCTAGTTTTTCAACAATAGCTTGTGTGGCAAGTTCCGTAACGCTCATTCCATGATCAATGGCACATTTTTTTAAACAAATGTGAATATTAAGTGGTATGTTAAAATTTATACGACTTGTTTCGACATGTTTTTCCATAATAATCCCCTTTCCTTTTAGGATAGCATAAATGTTAATATGCATAAATACATATGTATGTATCATATCCTAAAAAAACTTGAGTTTTGGTTCCTCTTCCTTTATCAGCCTGCTGGCCCATTTAGGCCCGCGCGCATGAATCCGGGTGCATCCGTCCTTACCCTTTCCTACTTCGCTGCTGAAAAAGCCTTCTCAGGCTGTGACCGCGGAATGAGTTTCAGCCAAAGCAGCCCTTGAATAGATACACGCACACTGGCCTGGGAAGCGGGCAGAGAGTGGGGCATCAGCATCAATGTCATTTTCCGCATCTATCCTGGTACTTGCCGAATTTGAATCGATATGTTCGTGATGAGCAATCAATATTTAACTTTGGTTAGTTCACTTAGATTAATTGAGAAATAATGACGTAAAGCTCCATATTTTTCACCTTCACCGATCTTATGCATTCCAACTTTTTCCAAGATTTTAACAGAGCCAGGATTGTCAGGCCTTGCAGTTGCCGTAATTTTCTCTAGAGTTTTGCCATCTAAAGTATATCCTTCAATGATGGTTGCTGGAGCATATTCTTTTACAACTGCATTTACTGCTTCTGTTCCAAATCCCTTCCCCCAATGATTTTTCATGAAAAGGTATGCAAGTTCAGATTGCCCTGGTGCATCTCCATGTCCAACCACTACATGGCCTACAAATTCATCGCTGTCTTTTTTAAAAGCTGCTAGGCTAGTATAAGGATCATTTTGATGCCAGCGTTTTACCCAAATATCTTTAATTCTAGATTCCATTTCTTCTCTGGTTTTTGTCTTCCCTTTAACAAATTTGCTCATTACATCTTGATCACCAAATAAAGAGGCATAAACCTCATAGTCTTCCTCCGAAGCCTCAACCGATCTGATATGCAATCTATCAGTATCTATTGTAACAGTTAAGGCGTCGCTTTCATTCAAAAAAAAATTTATCTCAGCATTTCCATGATATGTATGTGTGCTTGAAACATTTGATGTAAAATTCATTGATATCCCCAAAATTAAGATAAAGCAACAATTTTTCTGTAAATTCAAAAAAATCTGAAATCAAATTCCTTTACTAACTACTGGTTGTTAATATCCAATGCTTTATGCTACTATGTTTTTACCCAAAAAACAAGTAGCCGTGATCTTTTCTGCCTGA
>JAJTHR010000319.1 GCA_021298935.1 Parachlamydia sp.
AAATTTTTCATCGGCATCTTTTGCGTCCCAGCTCATTGCTCGATCTTACAAACTTATCCAAGTTTGCTGCGATCTCCGCAATGCACTGGGACATAAAATCTCGCCGCCAAAAATTTAAGAACCTACCCGCGTGCGGTATAAGAAATAAGATTATTGGGCGCAGCAGAGGCATCCATTGTCAATCATACTGCCCAGCCTTTATTAATAACTCACCTTACGCAAGAGGAGCAGGTGAATAAGCAGATCTTTTGAATCTCAATTAATTCAAAAATGCTCACAATATTAGTAAAATATTGCTGCGCTTTTTGAATTAATTGATTTTTCAAAATCTCTTGCTTCTTCATTTTGCTCTTTTTGTGTAAGGTGTGTTAATAATTTCTTGATAAATAACTGATGTTATTAAATTAAACAAACCTCTATTATTTCTGATTAATAATAGAGGTTTAATATGCCAATTTCCATTTCTTCTGCAGAGCCCTTTCTAAATGGGCTTTATTTTGGAATGCTTTCCAATGTGCATCGCAGTTACGAAATCACTGTTTTGCAGGGTAGAAACCACTTCATGGCAGCCACTAATCAGATCACTCAGTTATCTCTTTCTTTCCAATTGATGAATAAGGCTTTACAAGCCTATCAACTGCCTGAAAGACGGATGACGCTCCTTACTTATGGTCTGCCGATTGGCTTAGGGCTGCTGGCTCGGCGGGAATTTAAGAATATTTATGCTAGAAATTTTGTGAATTTTGCCCAAAGCCATTTGGGTCATGTCAGCCTTGCGATCGCAGTGATTTCTAATATTGCCCTTTATCAGATTGGCCAAAGGCTTCTGGCCGTGACAACTCTCACTTATCTGGCTCTTGGCGTCATTGATAGGTACAATTTATTGCCCGATAGAGTTCATCAAATCATGGAAAAAGGCAACCATACCATTGGCAGCCTGGCAGGCATTGCGTACGGGGGAACCTTTGTTCAAGTCATTAGCGCTTATGATATTGCCATGCAAACAGCCCAATTGTATCAAAATTTTAGAAAAAGAGGGCAGCCTGAAGAAACGCCTTCCCCCGTTAACAATGAAAGACCCCAAAGAATCGAGACGGATGAGCCAACTCCTGTCACACTAGCCATGCTTTCCGATAACCGGTTAGAAGATCCTTTATTGATCAACCGAGCCCACTTAAATCGCAATCTCCTTCCTGCTGTGCGGGACGATATCACCCTGGATAATTTGATTACACTCTGTGACGGGATCAATTGGGATAACCATATCAATGTGATAAAGGCCAAATTGCAGGATGATGAGCGATGGCGGGAAATGGCAGCTGGAACACAGAATGAGGTCACGTATTTTAAAGAAAACCTTAAAAAATTAGTTGATAGCATTAAGCATAGGGAGATTTTGGAAGGTCGTCCGCAAAATTTTCATATGCTGGAAACTTATGCCCGCTATATTGCTCAGGAGTTGGAAAATCAGGATGAGTTGACGCAAGCCGATTGCCTCCTGACGCTTGGTATTGAAGGGGGAGAGTACTGCGGTCCGGGAAAATTTAGAGTCGTTGAAGAGATTTTTTCTAATTTGATTTCTCTAGCAAGGGGGCTGCCGTTGGAATGGCGTGTGCTAGCTTATCTGCAACATGAGCGCATTGAAATTTTCCAGCAATTGTTTAATTTTATAATTAAATCAAATCCTGTGATTAAATTGAGCTCTTATTTTTGCAGCGAGCTTGACATTCATAATTATGACGCAGTTGTTAATATGACGCAGGCGGGAAGCCGGTTTGGCATTCCCCATCAGGCGGCAGCGAATGACGAGACCGCCTATATGTCTCCCTCGGTCGAAATGGCATGCAAAAGAATGAGAGATGACATGGGCAGGTTATTCTGGAATGGGGCTAGTGGAAATTTTCCAGTGTTGCAGAAAAATGTTATTCCTCTGAAAGACTATTGGAAAGTATGGAAGTGGTACAGCTTGGGGACTGAGTCAATGACTATACGTCCCTATAGTTTTTGGGGAATTATGGCTAGGCTTGAAGAAACGATTGGAACGGTTCAGCTTCCCATATCAGACATTTACGAGTGGTGGGAAGGTTGGATTCAAAGACAGGATTTATCGAATGACGAAAAAGCACGCTTGTCAGAAGACCTTGCCGTAAATGCCCAGTTAAATGGAGAGCCTTTAGAATGTGATGGACAATTTAAATACAAGTTTTTAGCTGCAATGTTACTAGAAATGGGCGTTTTCAAATTGTAATAAAACATCCCGAAGATTATATTAGCCCCCATTTTATTAACCAATGGGGCCTAATGAAAATTACCTATTTAATATATTTCGTTACCTTTGTATTTAATCTTTTTCATTTTGGATATGCTGAAAATTTAGTTTTTAAGGCGGGGGATAAGGCTTCTTACACCATTCAGCAAACATTTAAATCAAAAATGGACATGCTGGGCCAAAAAAGCTTCACCAACACGGAATCAAGCATTGAATTTGATATTGAAATTTTAGATTCTAATAGCGAAACCCTAAGCTATCCTTTTAGTGTGGCTATTACGCCAAAAAAAATATACGTCACGGACATCATAAGAACCTGTGATGATGTCGTACACAATTTAAGCAATCAGACTTCAATCGATCAACCTTTACTTTTTACAGTCGATCAAAATTTAAAGGTAGAAGAGACAACCGGTTTTTTTAAAAGTGATGACAAATTAAACAATCAATCGTCTTCCCACTTGTGGAGGGCAATTAATGCCACTTTTGAAGTTTTTTTAATGCAGGTTTTTCATCTTGCAAATGAAGATCTTTCAATTGAGCAAACTTATCCGATCACATGCTATCAACTCTTAAATATCGATGATGAATGCTTAGACGAACAGCAGTGTGAAATCAACGAGACAAGCGCGTATGTCATCAATAAAATGGATGCAGAAGAAATTCAAGGGATCTGGAAAGGAAAAGCCAAGGTGATGGATCATGAAACCGATATGAATAGCCATGTCTTTACAAAGGCAGTTGTTGCATGGAATCCATGCTCACCTCTTATGCAAAAAAGGGAATTTAAAACCAAATTGCGTCATTCCGGGAATTTGATGGGGCTTCCACTAAATGGGAATTTTCTTATTAAACAAACCTGGGAATGCACTTCTTGGCAATAAATTAATGTTATTATGGATTGTATGGTTCATTCTAAGTGCCCCCTTAGGGGCAGTTGAAACTTTGTTTCCCACCGTTGTGCGCACGATTGCTCATGACAGCGGGGCCTTTACCCAGGGGCTTGCCTACGATGATCAAACGGGCAAGCTGTATGAAAGTACGGGTCTTTATCATCTTTCCACATTGCGTGAAATCGACTTAAAAGAGGGTAAAATAGCACGCATGGCCTCTCTTCCCCCTCATTGTTTTGGGGAAGGAATTGCACTTGCCGGAAGCCGCTTATGGCAAATTACCTGGAAAGAGAAAAAAGCTTTTTGTTATCGCTTAAGCGACTTTCAGGTCATGCAAGAGTTTCCTTATCAGGGGGAAGGGTGGGGTCTTTGCTATGATGAAGACTTGGGGCAAATTTGGATGAGCAACGGATCGGATATCCTTGTGCGGCGCTCCCCTGAAACGTTTGAAATTGTCGGTACACTGCCTGTTCGTATGGATGGAAAGCCTGTTCCCCTTCTCAATGACCTAGCCTGTGCCAATAAAGCCCTTTATGCGAATGTCTGGGGCAAAAGCATTATTTTGCGCATTGACAAAGAAAAAGGCGAGGTGACAGCGTTGTTTGAAGCCAAAAATTTAGTTCCGAAAGAGATCAACCATTCCGATGCTGTGATGAATGGCATTGCCTTTCGTAAAGACACCCACACATTTTTTTTGACAGGCAAATGGTGGCCTTATTTGTATGAAGTGAGGCTCAATTGAGCGAGGCTTTGCATTTAAAAAATTACCTGGATCGTCGCTTCGGCAAGGAAGATGCCCTGCTGCATGCCATCCGCTCGGAAGCAGCCATGCGAGGGCTTCCGCCCATCCAAATCCCCATCCACGTAGGCCGTTTTTTGCAATTCATGGTAAAGGTCCAGCAGGCGGAACGGGTATTGGAAATTGGTTCGCTTGCAGGTTACAGCACTGTGTGGCTGGCCCGCGCCTTGCCGCCGCTTGGGCAAATGATTGCTCTTGAAGTGAATCCCGACTATATCGCCCTTGCTGAAGAAAACATTCTTAAGGCAGGGCTTACTGCAAAGGTTGAATTCAGGCAAGGGAATGGGGTGGATCAATTAGCCAAAATGGCATTGAAACCGGAGGCTCCCTTTGATTTTATTTTTATAGATGCCAACAAAAGCGATAATTCACTGTATTTGGAATGGGCGCTCCATTTTTCACGCCCTGGCACGTTGATCGTGATTGATAATATCATCGCAAAAGGGGAGCGGGCAGGCTTTCCCGATCATGATGAGGCAGAAGAAGTTTACAAATTCAACGACTTTATTGCCGGACATCCAGCCTTTGAGTTGGCCTCCATTCCGACCATTGCAGGAGAAACAGGCCGTTTAGATGGCCTGGCCTTGCTTCGGGTCAACTAAAAGCATTCTTAATTGATTTTTTACAATACGCTCATTCTTTCTTATCGCTTGTAATTTAAAATCAAGTTTACAATTATAATAGGTAATCATGAAAATCATATTAAATTTAGTTGCTATTTCTATGCCTTTTTTTAGTTTTACTTCAGAGCTTGTTCCTGTGATTGATGCCTCGTCAGAGGCTTGCGGCTTGCCAAAAAACTGGAGGAATACCAAACAAAAAATTGAAGAAATAAATTTAGACGGATTTGCTGACCTGCAAATCTCAGGAAGCGCCCAATTTCACGAAAAATCATTTGAATCGATGGTTAGTGAATTGGCAGATTTTAGCCTGATTATCCTGGACATGCGGGAGGAAACCCATTTTTTTGTGAATGGGTTATCAGTTAGTTGGACCGATGGTCCTCTAAATGGAGGCAATAAAGGGATGTCTTTGAAGCAAATTATTGAAGATGAGCGCTTACGTATGAAGTCTCTTGTTGAAGAAGGGATCATCAATACTAAACCTCCTTTGCAAGCAGAGCGCATGCAAACAGAAAAAGAGCTTGTCGAATCGCTCGGACACCGTTACATCCGTCTTCCCATCACCGACAGAAGCCGCCCGTCAGATGCCATTGTGGATCGATGCATCACGATCATTCAATCCATGCAGACAGATGAATGGATTCATGTGCACTGCAAGGCAGGGAAAGGAAGGACGACAACCTTTATGACTCTCTACGATATGATAAAAAATAGCCAGCAGGTGAGCTTTGAAGACATTTTAGCGCGTCAAAAGGGGATCGGCGGATCAGATTTTTACGCCTTGAAGAATAGTGAAGCGGAAGAATTAAAAAAAGAGCGTTTAGATTTTCTGGAGCAATTCTATCTTTACTGCCAGGAAGTACCAGGTTTTGAAATCTCTTGGTCAGAGTGGGTTTCAAAAGCACCTGTTCAATAATTTTATTAATATGATTTCAATTTTCAGCCAATTGTCCTATCACTGTTTCAATCAAACGACGTTTTCCCTTCACCTCTGTTCGTTTAATTCCCAAACAATGTGTAGTTATACCATTTCCCGAAATTAAAATCATAAATTTGACTTGTGATCACCTTCATCTTTAAAAGATCTCTCCTTGTTGATATTCAAAGATATCAACTTCGAAAAGATCTTTTAAATCTGAAGCGCTGACAAGCCAAATTTATG
>JAJTHR010000201.1 GCA_021298935.1 Parachlamydia sp.
AAATTTTTCATCGGCATCTTTTGCGTCCCAGCTCATTGCTCGATCTTACAAACTTATCCAAGTTTGCTGCGATCTCCGCAATGCACTGGGACATAAAATCTCGCCGCCAAAAATTTAAGAACCTACCCGCGTGCGGTATAACTTGGTGCAGATGGTAACAAGGTTATTAGCACCACATATAGAGGTGATCAAAAACTCTCTAAGCACGGAAGAAAATGACGAATTAGTGACAGAGATGATTAAATTTCTTTGTCCCTCGAGATTGGACAGTGTATCAGATAATATCAGGGATGCAGTTAATTTATTAGATTACAATTTTAAAACTCCGGATGCCAAACAAAGAGCGATTGATTATATAGGCAGTATGCTCTATGGGATTAGAGTCAAAAAAGTGATTGTTCATTCCAATCGTCCAGGCCCTAGTCGTATAGTAAAAACTCAAACCTCAAAAAGCCATTATAAACTGGAAGATCTCTGCCAGGGATTGATAGAATATCGCCATTCTTATGATATGGCAATTAAATATAGTGAGAACCTATCAGAAAAAGCGATTTTAATGGTCGGCAAGCTTGCTTCAGAAGGGCGTTTTAAAGAGGCTGTTAATTACATGATTGAAAATGTCCCTCCTGATCATCCTTCTTTAAATAAAGCTAAGGAATATTTAGCGATTGAAAACCGATCATACAATCGTTGGTTTAGTATAGCCGAAGATCTATGTAAAAGAAGATTATTTTCAGAATCGATTCATTTGCTCGAAACTTTTTATCTTCAAAATGATGAACAGCGCGCTAGCTTTATTGATTACCTAAATGTCAATTACAATCTGTCGAACGGTGAAGCAATCAGGTGATCGATTAAAATTTATTAAGCAAGCCGCATTGCATGCACTGATTAATCTTTTTATTTGCTTGTTCAAGATAGGCGCATTGACAGTACTCGCAAATAAATAGCTTTTCTTCCGGCGGTAGAATTTCTCTCTGGCGTGTTCTATAATGGGACTTTACCCAAACTAACAGGACGGCAAATAGGAGCGCCCCCAAATAAAGCATGAAGGCGAGGGGATAGCTTAATTCAATCATAAGCTTGCCTGTAGAAAACAAAATGCACACTTCCTTCAAGCATGTAAAAAGGGAGAAGGGTAAAACGCATCGAGTTTAGAAGCGATTCCGCAAGCTTTTCCATTTCTTTTTCGCCGCCCGCCCCCTTGCTTTGAAACCATAGGATTTCGCCTGTTTGGGCGGCTTTGATGTCGTAATTCACAAAATAGGGTTCCTGTTCTTCTGCTACTTGGACTGTTTGTGGCTCAAACGGTGCAGTGAAAGGATAATTTGCCAGCTCGCCGGAAATAAATAAGCGGACAGCCGGTCTTTCGACCATTTTTTCCTTTTCAGGCAAATAACGGGCCTCAAGCGTGCCAAAATCAGGGTATGGAATCGGTTGACGATCCAACCATATTTCGAGGAGAGAGGGAGGGGTGATAAGCGCATAAGAGGGGCGGAGAGGCTGTAGAGTAACGATTTCTTGCATTAACTGCTTTTGATGGCTTATCTGCTGCTCGACTTGTATTTGGATGGGTTCAAATAGAAAGGTGCTGGCCAGGGAAAGGGGCTGGATGCGAAAAAGGGCATAAGCTCCAAAATGCAATAAAAAGGCATACAGGGCGGCCTTCAATAAAAAAGGGGTAAAGAGGGGGTCCTTTTCGCGCATTAGTAGGGCAGGGCTTAAACGGGCCGCTTTTTCGATTTTTAACATGTTATTCTTCTGCTTCGTCCGTTTGATAGGCCAGACGGATGTTTGCGCAGCAGGTTTGCGCCGTGGCAAGCAACTTTAGAAAGAGACCATACTCGACTTTCTCATCGAAATGAAAAACGAGGGTCGGCTGCACTCCCTGGTGGTTTTTTTTATATTTGGCAATCTCTTCTTCTAACTGCTCTTTCAGCGATCCCAAATCAATGATGGTTTTTTTGGAACCGAGGTAAATGACCTGATGGCGATCGACAACTAAAGGAAGCTGGGTTGTCAGAGGGGTGGAGTCTTCAGAAAGGGATGGATTGACGATGTTTAACGATTTGAGAGGCAGTATATCCGATGTGACGATAAAAAAAATGAGCATTAGAAAGATGACATCGACAAGGGGTGTCAAATCGATCAGGGAAGCCGAATGCTTTAACCGGGTTTTAAATTTCATATGCTTCTTTACTCTCAAGAAGTAAGTCCACAATTTCGGAGGAGGCGACTTGCATTTCAAGCACAAAGCCCTCAATGCGGCTTACAATAAAGTTATAGCCAAGAACAGATGGGATTGCCACGACAAGGCCCGCTGCTGTTGTAATTAGGGCATATTCCATGGCTTCTCCAATTCCTGTGGCTGAAATGTCGGCTAAGCCGCTCATTCGCATCTGCGAAAAGGCTTGAATGAACCCAAGTACGGTCCCCAGCAAGCCAATCAAAGGGGCGATGTAGGCGATGATGGAAAGAATTTTAGCATTTTTTTCCAGCCGCGCGATTTCAACAAGACCGGAGAGTTCCATCGCTGACTCAATCTGCTCCTTATTGCGATTATGTTTGACAAGCCCCGCTTTCACAATATTGCCTATCGTGCCGCCTGTCTTTTCGCATGTCTGAATGGCCTCAATGATGTTTCCTTCCTTGATATTTTTGCGCATGGAGATAATGAATTGATTGGTATCAATCTCTGATCGCTGAAGTTGGAATAGCCTTTCAATAAAGATTGTGACGCTGACGAATGAACATCCAATGATGATTAATAAAATAACATTAAAAGTTGAACCGTAAAAAAAAATATTCGCTAAACAATGACTATCCATATAATTCCTTTAATCGATTTCTCGCCTGTTTGCCCCATTCTCCCCCTTTTAAGGCGATGGACTCGAGCTGTTTGATGGCCAGTTCGGGGCGTTGTTGAAGAAGATAAATTTCTGCCCTTAAAAACATAGCCTTGATGCGCAAGCTTGAGATGGATTCATCATTGACCGCTTTCGATAAAACTAATAAGGCCAGGTCATATTGCTTAAGGGCTTTATGGCATTCGCTTTGATCGAGGAGCGTTTCAAGTTTTTGATCAGGGCTAAAGCTTTTTCCCAGCTTCTCTGCCAGAATAAAGCATTGAAGGGCTTTCTCATCCTCGCTACGTTGCTGCAGGATCTTTCCTTTTTCTACAAAGGCTTTTGATTTTATATGAGAGGAATCATCCAGCTGCATAAGTTGATTCAGTAAACTCTCGGCCTTTTCAATCTCGCCTCGTTGTTTGTAGATGCAAGCAAGCTCAAATTGGGCGAGGTGTAATAAAGCGGGAGGGGCTGGCGAGCTTTCTAGCAATTTTTCGTATATTGATTGCGAATAAGTCAAATAAATTTCTTTTTTTGCCGCGCCGGCTTTTGTGGAAATTGACCGGTTAGCCCTCCCTTTTTCAAGGATAGCAAGGGTGCAAATATCTTTATAGTAAGGGAGTTCTTCCTCTGATAGACTGTCAAAAAGCAGCTCAAAGAGATCTTCAGCTCTTTGAAAAAAATCGATGGCGGCAATAGGATCCTTTAACTGGCTTAAACCGAGCAAATAAAACGCCTGGATATTTCCCGGGTGCTCAGGGAAGAGTTGATGCATATTTTTTAAATGCCTAATCGCTTGCTTCCTTCCAAGGGCATAGTGTTGAAGGGGGAAGTAATTGAAGCAGGCGATTGGGGCATAAGGGCTATGGGGAAAGTTTGTGTACAGATCTTTTAAATGCTTCTGCCTAGCTGTTTCGTTCCCTAAATTCCCTTCAGCTACAGCCAGCCAATAAAGAGCCTCGGAAGAGTCTTTTAAAAGCGGCAGGCATTGGGCAATGTGTTCTTTTGCCTCTTGCCAAGCTTCTTTTTTGGCAAACATGATTCCTTTTTCTTTTAATAGAAGCCCTTCGGGAAGACTGCAATCACAGGGGAGTTGACGGTTTTTGACTGCATTGATTTCATCAAGACATTGCTGATGCATATGTGGAGATAGGGAAAGGAGGGCTTGCGTTGCTTCTTCAGCCTGCTTAAAGAAGGGAGCGGGTTCGTCGCAACGGATAGCTTGCTTGAGCAGGCTTTTTGTAAGATAGGCCAACGTTTCTTGTTTCCATTCTGAGAGATGGGGTGTCAGCGCTTTTTTGAAACAGGCGATGGCTTGTGCATGTTCGTCACCCTGATAAAAATAAATGCCATCCAAAAAATGCTTTTGATAGAACAAAGGGTGGCCGGATGGAAGGGATTTTTCAATCATGCGCAAGTGCTTAAGAAGCTCCTGCCTATTTCCCTCGCCAGCCGCAAGCCTTCCGAGGTAGATTTGAGCCAATGAAAACGTTTCAGGCGGATATTCCTGGATTGCTTCAAACTCCGCTTTTGCCTTTTCGTAATGGGATCGACGAAAGCTTTCAATGCCATTTTGCAAAGAAAGGGATCCAAGCAGCACGTTTGCGATTAGGGCATTTAACAACACCTCAGACCCCTCCTTTTTTTGTTTCATGGGCTGGCAAGCTAGCAGAATATGAAAAAAAATCAAAATTGGAAAGAAAATTGTTGCACAATATATCCAAAGTCAATATTTACTTACTCGTCAATTTTAAACTCAAAAAAATAGGAGACCCTTTGCATGTCATTAAAAGACACATTTAAACAAATGAGAGAGCTTTTAAGCAATATTACTCAAGATCTCGAAAAATCAGAAAACGGAAACAAAGCTGCCTCACAACGAGTAAGAACCGGAACAGTCAGACTCGAAAAAATTGCGAAGCTCTTCCGCAAAGAATCCATCACATCTGAAAAGAAAAATAAAGGTCAGAAAAAAACTACTCGATCGACGGCTCAAAAGCTCAAGCCTGCCGCTGCAAAAGCAAAAGCGCAAGTTTCAGCTAAATCAAAAGCCGCTGCTGCACCAGCTAAAGGAAAAGCAAAGCCAAAAGCTAAGTCTGCAAGCGTGAGAGCGCCGCAAATGTCCATTAAAAAAGCGACAGCAAAACTTCCAACAAGAAGAGCTTCTGCTTAGTTGTCCGCCTAATTTAAAGGGGATTTATCCCCTTTTTCTTTATTTCCTCCTATAAGGTTATTCTTGAAACAGCGCACTTTAGAACTTAACATTGAAGCCTACTCAAAAGAGGGGCATGGCGTTAGCCACCTCATTTCTCAGGAAGGAAAGACTTCCAAAGTCGAAGTTCCCTTCACAATGCCGAATGAGAGCGTCCAGGCCCTTTTAATAAAAAAGCATAAAGGAACCTTTTCAAGCAGGTTGGAAGAGGTGATAAAGCCTTCTCCTCAACGCATAGAGCCGCGCTGCATCCACTTTGGCGCGTGCGGAGGCTGCCGCTGGCAGCATGTGCCCTACGCCCTGCAATTAGCGCAAAAGGAAGCTTGGATCAGAGAATTGCTGGCTCCTTTTTTAAATGCTGGCACTGAATGGCATCCTATTTTACCCAGCGCACCCTGGCACTACCGCAATAAAATGGAATTTTCTTTTTCAAGTGATCTTGCAGGCAACCGCTATTTAGGTTTGATTCTCTTAGGGAGCCGTGGAAGGGTTTTTAATCTTAAAGAATGCTTCCTTCCGAAGCCCTGGTTTGTTCAAGCGGCCGAGACAGTGGGCCGGTGGTGGGAAGAAACAGGCCTGCTTGCCTATAAAATGGGCAAGGATGAGGGGCATCTGCGCACCCTGACATTGCGCTGCGGCGAAAGGACGGGCGACCGGATGGTCATTCTGACTGTCTCAGGAAGGGCCGATTATGCCCTGACGAAGGGCCAGCTAAAACTATTTGTGGATGCTTTAAAAAAGGCCATTGAACCCGGCGGCGATGCCAGGCTTTCCATTTTTTTACGCATTCAACAAATCGCTAAAGGTAAGCCGACAAATTTCTATGAATGGCTTTTATATGGCCCCGATCATATTCGGGAAACCCTGACGATCCATGGAAAGCCTTTGCAGTTTCGAATCAGCCCGATGGCTTTTTTTCAACCTAATACCGAGCAAGCGGAGAAGCTCTATACACGGGCCCTTGATCTGGGCGGTTTTTCACAGGGTTCCTTGATTTACGATCTTTATTGCGGTACGGGAACGCTTGGCATTTGTGCAGCCGGACAGGTAAAAGAGGTGCTGGGAGTTGACTTAAGCCCTGAATCGATTCTGGATGCCAAGGAAAATGTCAAGTTGAACAACTTGTCGAATGCGGAGTTTCAAAAAGGGGATGTCGGCGAGGTGCTCAAGGAATGGGCAGCTGAGGGCAAAAAAAAGCCCGATGCGGTTCTTGTCGACCCTCCACGCGCCGGACTGGATGCCAAAGCCATCGCTCACCTGATCGATTTAAAAGCTCCCCAGCTAGTCTATATTTCCTGCAATCCGACGTCTCAGGCAGCTAATATGGAACCGTTGCTAAAGGCCGGTTATGCGATTAAAGCGGTGCAGCCGGTCGATCAATTCCCACAAACCGTTCACGTGGAAAATATCGTTTTGCTTACAATGAAGTGAAATTTAAAATTTGGTTAAAAAAATGAAAAAATTAATGGTTTTGCTCCCTATTTTACTAGCCTCTCCCCTTTTTGCGCAAAGCGCAGACATGCCCCCGCCTGATCAGAGTTTTTGGCAAACACTTGTCATGATCGGGATTGCCCTTCTATTTTTCTACTTTATTTTGTGGAGGCCTGAGCAAAAGAAAAGAAAAGAGCTTGAGAGCCAGCGCGGCGCCATGAAAAAAGGGGATAAGGTCGTGGCCATGGGAATCATCGGGACAGTCGTCCGTGTCGGCGACCAGACTGTGATCGTAAAAATGTACGATGGTGCGAAGTTAGAGTTTTACAAAGCGGCCATTACAGACATTTTATCTGAAGATGAGAGTAAAAAAGTTGAATTAATCCCTGAAGAGTAGGCATGCGCCCTGCCATAAAAATTGACAAGCTGACAAAGACCTTTATCGTCCGGCAAACCTTTCCCGGCTTGCTGGGCACCCTTAAAGGGCTTTTTTTTGCCAAAAAAAAAGAATCCGCCGCCATTCAAGACATTTCTTTTGAAATTGCGCATGGCGAGCGGATCGCCTTCATCGGCCCCAATGGGGCGGGGAAATCAACCACCATCAAAATGCTGACGGGCATTTTATTCCCCACCTCAGGCCATATTGAAGTCCTCGGGCTTACCCCCTGGAAGGACCGGCGTAAGCTCGGCTATCAAATCGGCACTGTATTCGGGCAGAGAAGCCAGCTATGGACCCATCTGCCTCCGCTCGACACCTTCTATTTGCTGTCCAAAATATATGAAATTGATGAATCAATCTATCAGCGCCGTTCAAAAGAGCTGATTTCCCTCTTTGACATTGGACGCTTTCTTGACAAGCCTGTCCGCCTCCTCTCTTTAGGGGAAAGGATGCGCTGCGAATTAGTGGCAAGCCTCCTCCATCAACCCAAAATACTTTTTCTTGATGAGCCAACGATTGGACTGGACATTAATGCAAAGCTCATGATCCGCGGGCTATTGAATAAGCTCTCAAAAGAGTATGGGACGACGTTATTCCTCACATCGCATGATACTGCCGATATCGAGCAAGTATGCGACCGGGTGATCATTTTAGATCAGGGTGCCATTATGCTGGACAGCTCCTTAAGGGACCTCAAAAAAACCTACATGAAGAAAAAGATCCTTACCTTGGCAACTAATGAGGAATTTCTATCCCTACAACTGCCTGGAATTAAGGTCATTGAACAATCCCCTTACCATTTTTCCTGTGAAGTCGATGTGGAGGCTACATCCATCGCTGTTGTTATCCAAGAAGCGTTAAAGCTCACAAGCTTGAAGGACGTGACAATCGAAGACCCTTCCATGGAGGAGGTCATTCGGATGCTGTATGGAAGGGCCCTTTGAGTAAGTATGCTGCCCTTTTCCTTTTGTCGTTCGGACAGGCTTTAAAAAACACGAAAGCGCTGATCGGTCTTAGCTTGTTTCTGATCACCTGTCTGATCATTTTTGCCCATCTTTGGAAAATGGCTGCAGGGCAGCTGAAGGCAAGCGGTTTTGGGCCCCAGCAGCTGCTATGGTACATCGCCTTTAACGAATGGATCCTTGTTTCAATCCCAGATATTCATGAAGAGATCGAATTTGACTTGAAAAGCGGCCGTTTAGCCTATCTGCTTCCCAGGCCGCTCTCTTATCTTGGAGCGACGTTTGCCGAAGCCTTAGGTTCTTTGTGCGCCAATTTGCTGGTGCTTGGTTTTGTCACTTTCCTTTTTACCTGGTGGCAAGCAGGGGGGCTTCCTTTTCCATGGTTGGGTTTGCCCGTGGTTTTCTTATATGGCCTATTAGGTGGAATCATCGCCCTCCTTTTTAACATGTCGATCGGCCTTTCAGCCTTTTGGCTGCAGGAATCAGGCCCTTTTTTTTGGATTTGGGAAAAGCTTTTATTTATGCTGGGAGGCCTGATGCTTCCTCTGGCAGGCTATCCTGCTTGGATCCAATCGATTGCTAGCTTTACTCCTTTTCCGGCTATCTTAGGGGAGCGTAGCGCACTAGCCTTGAACTTTGCTTTAGAGCCGGTTTTATCACTCCTCTTGGCCTATATTATTTGGGGTGTTTTGGGATACCTGCTTCTCAACCTGACCTTTCGAAGGGGTTTACGCATTTTAAATATTGGAGGCGGATGAGCAAAGAGCTGGTCTTTTTTTGGACGTTGTTGAAAACAAGCATGAAGGCATCCATTAGCAAACGAGGCGCTTTCCTGTTAGAGGCAGGATTGATGATAGCAAATAACCTGATCTTTTTTACATTGTGGTGGATATTTTTTAAAAAATTTAAATCGATCGGGGGATGGGGCTTAAGTGAAATGACGATCCTGATGGCGATCGGAAGCGGCAGCTATGGCCTTATGCAGATCCTGTTTGGCGGAGTTAAAAATCTTGGGAGAATGATTATTGGCGGCGGTCTTGATCCCTTCATGACCCAGCCAAAAAACCTGTTACTTCACCTGATTGGCTCCGCCTCGCTTGCCAAAGGATGGGGCCACCTTGCCACCGGTCTGCTTCTCGTCCTGTTTGGAGGGATCGCCTCGCTCTCCACCTTCCCCCTCTTCATTGTCTGCATGGCCAGCGGATGCCTTGTATTTACGGCCATGAATGTCATTGCCTTAAGTCTACCTTTTTGGTTGGGATCGATGGATAGCGTATCACGTAAATACTGCGAGATCCTTTTTCTTTTTGCCCTTTATCCGACCCATATTTATACAGGACTACTGCAAGTTGTCATGTTTACAGTTATCCCGGCAGGTATTATTGGTTATTTGCCCGTCGAACTTGTGCGCGACTTTTCATTTAAAGGGTTAATTGTGTTGATTGCCTGCTCGCTTCTCTTTTTAGGTTTGGCATTCACAACTTTTTATTCAGGATTGAAAAAGTATGAATCAAGTAATCTATTTAGATGAAAATTGAACATGTTCCTTATGAAATCCCTCTTATCAATGGCTCAAGACGCTCAGGCCTTATCATACGCATGATAGATGAAGGGGGGAACGAGGGCTTAGGGGATGTTTGCCCCTATCCTCTTTTAAGCCTGGAAACAGTCGAACAAGCCAAGCAGCAGTTTTTGCAAAAAAAACAATTAATTGAAAAAATGCCTTGGACTTTCCCAACCCTTTTTCGTCAATTGGAAGAGCTGCAGCTTTTTCCATCACTTGAATTCGGCTTAGAGTCAGCCCTTTTAAGTATTTTCAAGCCGCTTTCACCTTTTAAGGTCCCTGTTTGCGCTCTTTTAATGGGATCGATGGAAGAGATTTTTGATCAAGCCCATCAAAGGGAAAGGGAAGGATATAAGCATGCAAAAGTCAAGGTGGGCTCGTTGTCGTTATCAAAGGCTTATCAGGTACTGGACGTATTAAAAAATCGTTTTTCATTGCGGGTGGATGTCAATCGGGCATGGAAAAAAGATGAAGCGACTACATTTTTTTCAAAATTTCAACAGGATAGCTTTGATTATGTGGAAGAGCCGTTTCAAGATCCGTATGACTTAAAGTATTTTTCGCATCCAGTCGCAGTGGATGAATCTTATCGTAGTGGTCTGCCCCTTTCAAAGGTCGAAAACCTTAAAGCGATCATCTATAAACCGACCCTTCAGGGGGGATTAAGAAATGCCCTATTTGTTCTAAATGTTGCGAAAAAAAGAGGTGTTAAAATGATACTTAGCAGCTGTTTTGAAAGCGACATAGGAATCGCTCAGATCGCCTGCCTTTCAAGGCGGCTTGATCTTGAAAGCCCTTTAGGCATTGGCACACTGCATTATTTAAAAAAACAATTAAGCGAAATGGCCCTGAAAGGGCCAATCGCTAGTATTCAACCGACTAAAATTTCTTCCCTGCATTTATAAAAGAAAGAAGGATCACTAGCCAGCATCTGTTTCATTTGTGCAATGATTTCATCTCTGTTTTGCTTCTCTAAATCAACGCCGAAATGCTCTTTGAATGCATCAACAGTCTTTTTAAGATAAGTAATCTCAGGGTCGTTCATCGCATCAAGCAAATGCTGAATTGGTTCGTAAGGGATGTCTCCTTCCGGTCCTTTGACAAAAACGGCATTAGGCTGCAAATTGTAATTCAAGTCCTTAATTCTCAACTCATTTAGTTGCTGAGTAAGTTCTTCATACGCTCTAATTACAGCCGCCTTGTCTGCATCGAACTGATCACGGATTTGATCATACCTTGGATCTGCAACTGCCGGTTGAATCTTTAAAATCAATTTTTCGACAAAATGAATTTGAAGAAATAAAATAAAATGATTTAAATAAAATTTTAAACAAGCCCGATCCATTTCAAGATCGGATTTAAATTCGCTCCAGTAAATGCGCGCCTGATTGGTGCACCCCTTTAGGCTAAATTCATTGGGCTTATAGTAATAATTGATTGAAAATCCGGCTGTAAGAAGAAAAAAATCTCCCGTCGTAAATTGACATTTAGGCAGCAGGATTTTCATCAGCCCCATAAAAGGAAGGGGCACGTCATTGATCAAATAGCTCATCATCGATTGTTCAAGCGCCTGCTGCATCCCCGGAAGCAATTCATTGGTGCGCAAGCCGACAAAAAACAGTCCAAGGAGATGGCTATAGTACTTGACATCCATTAAAGTAGAATCCACTTCAATTTTTTTCAGCAGGGTAGCTACTGCACCTTGTTTGATGAGCTGCTCGGTTGTTTCAATGTATTCGACCCATTCATTGCAAAGTTGAATTCTGAATTCACCATCAGCTAATTTTCCCTGCAATCCTTCCAGCTGGCATTCATCAAGATGAATGTGCTTTTCAACTAATGCTTTTTTTAATTCTTCAAGGGGAAGGCTGTTAATTTGAGTGATAAAGTCATCAAATTTTTGCTTGTGGGCAAAGAGGCGTGCCTCATGATTTGCTTGGCATTGTTTGAGATTGGCAGAGTCATTTGCCTCAAAATTTTGAAGTTTTTCAGACCAATCCTGATAAATTTGATGACCTTTCTTCGATTCTTGAATACCCCGGTGTTCTCTTGTAATATCATCCCAAAGTTTACTGCATTTTTTAAATTGGGAATGGGCCAGTTCCAGCACCTTTTTAAGAAAAAAGGAAGATTCTTTTTTGATTTTTTGATTTGTTTTCGACTGTTCCCTCTTTAACTTTCTTTCACGCGCGGCAATTTTTTCAAAAGGAATGGTTCCCATTTGGTTCAATTGTTCCAACTCGCTTTTGGCTTTTCTTAAAGCCATCCACTTTTTACCATTTAAAACGATGGAATTCAGGGGTGTGATTAACTTAACAGCCGCGTAAAAATGTTCGAAATAAGGTTTGATCGTACTTTTGTCGTCTGAATGAAAAAGCTGATTTTCAACTTCATTTTCAACTTTGTAGAAAAATTTGAATTTTTTGCATTTTTGCTTGGATTCAGACGTTATGTTTTTATGTTTTTCAATAATTTCTTTTAAAGCATTATCCCAAATTTCAAGCAGTTGTTCATGGTTTTCCTTAGGGATTAGGGGCTCATCAACTAAGGAACTGTCATCCATCCATTCCACCCGCTGCGGGTCCAAGGGTGCAGGATTTTCCAATGAAAAGGTCTCCCTTAAGAAAGGGCTTAGATCCAAATTCGATTGCTGTTCAGGAAATATATTAGGGGAAAATAGATTTAGTTCGTTCTGCGAAAGACTTGAAGTACCTGGTAAAGAACTAAACATAAAGATGCAATTTAATAAAAATTAAGAATATATAAAGGGTCATTTTTACATATTAGTGAATTAAAGTAAATAGAAAGGTGTCTAGAGTGTATTTAAAAATCATCCTGATCCTATGTGTAAACACCCTCTTATGTATTGCTGGTTAATTGTTCCACCTCAGAGAGCAAATCATTAAATGTCGAATGTCCAAGTGCAATTTTTTCAATCGCTTCACTAAATAAGTCGGTTGTAAGGACAATTGAACCGATCAGGGTCAAAATTTGCTGAGCATCAAGAGCTGATTCCTTGACAAGCCATACAATACGATAAGAAATTTTATTCGTCAGCTCGTTGAGTTCGAAACCCGGCCAGTCAATGAGTTGATTTAAAAATAAAAGCAGGCTGGCTGTCTGATTCATCGCTGCATTGAGGGCTTCGAAATGGAAGGGACAGGTAAATTGGATGCGGTAGGCGCTGTCAATGGGCTCAGATTTCAGTTGGGCCGTGTCCAGTTTCATAGGAAAGGCTTGAATAAATAAGGTTTTTTCTTTCTGCTTAGCATCCAGGCCGAACGAAACGAGCAGCGTTTCAGTTAAAAAAGAATCGCTTTCCGGTAAAAGTGTGCATAAAATTTGCGCTTTTTCCAGAATCTTTTGAATGTGTGCAAGCGTCATATTACCCTTATGAACCTGAATTTTCGAGACGCAATCGTTGGCGTTGAATAAATTTAATATACGCAGAATCATCCATCATAAAGAATTTTTGCAATGCATTTTTAATAGCTGGTGAGTGGGCCTCTGTTTTTTTTTGCAATTCATCCATGTCCCAACCAAGGAATCTTTCATACAACGTTTTTGTTTCATGACTTAAGAGGGAGAGATCCGCAGAGGCTAGGGCATTATTAAAAGCCTGACCTGTATCAAAAGGGGGATTGTAGGCGGGTAAGGGGATATCTTGCAGCCCTGCTGCCCGTAATACAAAATTTTTTACATCGCTTAGGTTATTGAGCGGGATATGCGGCTCCTCCTTTTCAGAGTTGAGGGCAAATAAAGCAAAATCTTTCCAGCCTGCATCCTGTAATTGTTTCTGATGTTTTTCCAACTTCTCTTTCCACTTGTCCAGTTTTGAAGCTCGTTTCGCATAATCCACTTTAGCTTCTTCATAATTTATTAACGCCTGCTCATATTTTTGCTTGTCTTCAGGAAAGGTGCTATTTTTATTTTTCAGCTGATTTAATATTTCTGCTTTTTTGTGGATTTTTTTTTGACTTAAAATTTGTTGGTATTCCCTAATTTCCATTTGAATTGTTTTAAACAACATTTTTATTTGCCCCGCCGGCCCTTCAACATTAGCAGTATGGGGTCTATAGAGCTGGGTATAATAACTACCTGCCAGCCAAAATCCGAGGGAAAAAAGAGTGGAAACAACTGACAAGGCAATTAAAATGGCGCCTACCCCGGCAACTGGGGTTGTGACTAAACCGGTCAGTGTAAGAGCGACAGACAGGGCTGCAGAAGTCTGTGCCAAGGTGAAAAGGATGCCTGATTGAACCTTATTGAATTCCACAAATTTGGCCTCGATCGCATGTTTTTTTTTCACAAGCTCCTTCATGGCATTCTTAGTTGTGATTTCAACCGTTTCTTGATGATCCACATAAAATTTTAATAATTCTCGCTTTGGTTCGGCGGCGATCGAATTATCCAGAGCTTCTTCAAGGAATTCATCGGAGAGTTCTCCCACCCATTTACTTAAGACAGCGCGATCGCTTTTACCAAAAAAATAGTTAGGGACTTGGAATTTTGTCCCTAGCGCAACAATTTCTTCGTCTGTCACATTGGGATGCTTGATTTGCGATTTAAAAGATTCCCATTCTCTTAAGAATGAAGGTTTTTTTAAATTTTTAATGGCAGGCAGAATTTCATCAAAGCTCGGTATAAGCAGGTCGATTTTTTCTTCAAGAATCACCTCTCTTTTTTTAAGGAGAGTGCTAATCAAGGTTTTATCCAACGGGTCGACAGTCGTCGTATGAGCTTGCTGCCATTGCGCGTAATACCCCGTCCATCCCTTGAACTCATGCCGCTCCACCTTTTTTTTGTAAAATTCCAAACTGGCAGACAGAGAGCCGAGCAATGCGCCAACGATAGAAAAGGCTGCTGTGGCACCTTTTAGCGCATCACTTCCTTTGTCGAAAAGCTGTGTAATGGGTGCTTTTATACTTTTTAATGTAAATTTGCTCAACCCAAGGCCTAGTTTGGCATCTTGAAATTTGAAGTTTTTTTCATCAATGGCAATTTTAATTTCCATTTCTTTAATAATTTTAGTCAGTTTACTTACTATTTCCTGATTTCCCTCCTTCGATTTTAAATCGACTAATTTTATTTTGAGAAATTTCAATAGCTTTTTTGATTCATTTAACATTTTTCTTCTGTAAATGGCAGCCAGCACCTCCGCTCCCGTATCAAGGGTCTTTGCATATTCGATGGAAGTTTCCAAAAAGTTTTTTAGTCCATCTGTAAAAACTTCGTATTCCCCTAAATTTAATATTTTGGTGTTCTTCGCTAAATCTAAAATACCCCCTATCACTTCATTAGCCAAATCAAGCTTTTTGCCTCCTTCTTTTTCTGCTTGTATAAATGCCTTTAAAATTTTTTCTTCTTGTTCAAAATTTTTAAGTGCCCCGATATGATTTTCAATTTCATTGGTTTTTTTATCTAAAAAACTTTCAATTTCCTCCAACAAAGGGGCAAATTTTTTTTCTTGTTTATTTGGTGAAGAGGGTGGGGGTGCTAATTGAGATTTAGCAATTGTTGATACGACATCAGTCGGAGCATTAGAACTGAATTTAGTACTACTAGTATTAACAAAAGAATTACTAATAGGATTAACCATTTAATAACTCCATTTAATTAGTGTATAATTAATATTATAAAATATTATTTATTAAATGGGTGGTTATTAAACTAAATTTTCTATTTTGCAGGACGGAAGCCTGTGAAATGATCACAGTATTCAGGGGGAAGGGGCTTGCGCGCAGAAACCCGTACTTTGGGGTGTGACAAACTGAAT
>JAJTHR010000283.1 GCA_021298935.1 Parachlamydia sp.
CATAAGTAATGTAATGATGCTTCATCAGCTGTTGGAGATCGTCCATCTTAACCCTCCTCTTGCATTAATTCGGCAATATCTTCATTGATCAGATTGTCCATGATAAATTGCTTACGTTCCGGGGTGTTTTTCCCCATGTAAAATTGCAGAGTTTGCTTGATGTCGGAAAATGTCCGGATCGTGACAGGAATCAGACGGATATTTTCGGCAATGAACTGTTTGAATTCAGAAGGGGAAATTTCCCCAAGGCCTTTAAAACGGGTGATTTCAATCCCTTTTTTTAACTTAGCTACCGCCTTTTCTTTTTCTTCTTCCGAATAGCAATACATCGTTTTTTCTTTGTTCCGCACTTTAAAGAGAGGGGTTTCAAGGATATGAAGATGACCGTTCATGACAAGCCCTTCAAAATAAGTCAAAAAGAAGGTAATTAATAAATTACGAATATGCATCCCATCTACGTCAGCATCAGTGGCAAGAATCACTTTATTGTAGCGTAAATTGCCAATGTCATCTTCGATATTGAGGGCGTTCATTAAATTAAACATTTCTTCATTTTTATAAAGCTGATCCAGCTTCATTCCAAATACATTCAAAGGTTTACCGCGCAGAGAAAAAACTGCCTGCGTGAAAGGATTGCGTGAGGCGACAATCGAAGCGCTGGCCGAGTCCCCTTCTGTCAAAAAGATCATCGTCTCTTCACCACGGGACGAGGCATCCTGGTAGTGGTATTTGCAATCGCGCAGCTTAGGAATCTTAAAAGAAATTTTCTTTTGCTTCTCTTTGGCTTCCTTACGCACGGCGGCCAGCTCTTTGCGCAGCTTTTCATTGAAGGCGATCCGCTCGACGATTTTATTGGCCGCTTCAGGATGCTTATGCAAAAGGGTCGCAACAGCCTCTTTCACCTCTTGCACAACAGGCGCTCTCAGCTCCACATTTCCCAGTTTATTCTTTGTCTGCGATTCAAATATGGGATCCTTCACCCGTACGAGCAAGGTGCCGACCAGCCCTTCGCGCACATCGATCCCCTGAAAATTCTTCTTGGTAAATTCGTTGACCCCTTTTAAAATGCCTTCCCGGAAGGCGGACAGGTGGGTCCCTCCATCGGCTGTGTACTGCCCATTGACAAAAGAAAAATAGGTTTCCCCATAGCTTTGGGTATGCAGAAAGGCGAATTCAAGCAGCTTGCCACGGTAATGGAGCGGCTCATACAACCTGTCATCGGTCACTTCAGCGTTCAAAAGATCGAGCAGGCCATTTTCTGACTGAACCGCCTCGCCGTTAAACAGCAATAAAAGTCCGGCATTCAGATAGGCATAGTGCCAAATTCTCTTTAAGATAAAATCTTTCTGGAAGCGGTATTTTTTAAATATTTCGGGGTCAGGAATGAATTCCACATAAGTGCCGCTCGGCTCGCTCGTCTTGCCTTGTCTTTGCCCTAAGAGATTTCCCTTGCTAAAGACGGCTTCGACATACTCCCCTTCGCGGTAGCTGCGCACCAAAAAATGGCTCGATAAGGCATTGACCGCTTTTGTGCCAACCCCGTTTAAGCCCACAGAGAATTGAAACACATCGTCATTGTACTTGGCGCCCGTATTGATCTGGCTTACGCAATCGACGACCTTCCCGAGCGGGATGCCACGCCCAAAATCACGCACGCGCACAAGCCCTTGCTCCTCATCCACCTCTACAACAATCCGGCTTCCATGCTTCATGATGAATTCATCGATGCTATTGTCGATCACTTCCTTCAACATGACATAGATGCCATCATCCGGGTTGGATCCATCCCCCAGCCTTCCAATGTACATGCCCGAGCGCAACCGGATATGCGCCAGAGCGTCCAGGGTTTTAACCGTACTTTCGTCGTAATTCTTCGTCATGGGTTCCTAAATTCGCAAAATTGATCAATTATAGGAATCTCCCTATTGAAAATCCAGCTCCTATTTTGCGTGGACTTAGCGTTCAAGTAGAAATAATGACAATAATAGAGATAAAGGAGCATTAGTTTTAGTTCGTCGTTTTTTAGAAAATGCAGGAGAATTGCCATAATGAAATATAAATGCTTCAAAGATTTGTTGGTTAGACAATCCTCCCCCTTCCATTGAATGGAAAAAAAAGGTATTTTGAGGGAATGGACAGTTTATTCAAAGATCAGACCATTCTCATTACCGGGGGCTCGGGTAGTTTTGGCCGCACCCTTGCCAGGCGCATTCTGACTGAAAATCAATGCCGTAAAGTGATTATTTTCAGCCGCGATGAGTGGAAACAGTGGGAAATGCGCCGCAGCGATCCTGTGTTCGACCATCCTAAAATCCGCTATTTTTTGGGAGACGTACGCGATTGCAGGCGGTTGGAGCGAGCCTTCCATGAAGTTACCCTAATCGTCCATGCCGCCGCTTTGAAACAAGTCCCGGCTGCCGAATACAACCCATCGGAATTTATTCAAACAAACGTGAATGGAGCCATGAATGTCATCGATGCCGCCATTCAATGCGGTGTAAAAAAAGTCATCGCCCTTTCAACCGATAAGGCCGTGAACCCGGTCAATTTGTATGGAGCGACTAAACTTTGTTCAGATAAACTATTTGTGGCTGGAAATTCTTATGTGGGTGCAAGGGGCTACCCTCATTTTTCTGTTGTCCGTTATGGCAACGTGGCCGGAAGCCGTGGAAGCATCATCCCCTACTGGCAAAGCCTTCTGAAACAAGGTATCCAGGCACTGCCGGTCACCGATGAAAGAATGACCCGCTTTTGGATCACGCTGGAGCAATCAGTCGATTTTGTCTGCCAGTGCTTTGAAAAAATGAAGGGGGGCGAAATATTCGTCCCCAAAATACCAAGCGTCCATATCATGGACCTGGCTGAAGCCATTGCCCCTCACTTACCAAAAGACATTTGCGGAATAAGGCCAGGTGAAAAACTGCATGAATTGATGGTCAGCTCCGATGATGCACGGCATACTGTTGAACAAGACAATTGCTATGTCATTCTGCCGGAATTAATTGCAGATGCAGACGAGCGCATTCCGACCGACCATGCAGCTGATCCCGTGGCTGGAAAAGCGGTGGCACCCGATTTTACTTACGCCTCGAATACCAACATGGAATGGCTGTCAGTGGAGAAAATGCGCCGCTTTTTAGAAACGACTAGTGGACCACTTTAAAACTTTTCTTTTTATTTAGATCACTAATCGGTCCTCCGCCTCCCATCCTGCAATTCAATAACAATTTAGAAGCTTTTATCGCTGCCGTTTCCGCCTTTCCTAATGACGTTACAATAGCATAATTCTTTAATTCTTTTAGAGGAATCGCTGAAACATCATATTTGATCGGAATAAAATTTACCGCGAAATCAGTGGGACTGCTGCCAAGCGCCGGGTGAAACATTCCATCTTGAAGGTCAGGCTGGTATTTTTTTTTATTGTTGGGATTGAATTTTTCGGCTAGGTAGCAATGCTGAAATAAACGATTGACTTTGTTTTCCTGCGTGGTGGCTCCGATGTACTTCTCATTTGTTTTTACATTTTTGAATACATAAAGACACCCCTGTGAGGGATCTTTTTTGGAAGCCTCTACCTGGCTAACCGTGCGATGAAAAGTGGGGCTAAAATCGGGTCTGATTTTCCCATTGACTTCCCTGCAAGGGTAATACTTGCTGGGTGATAAATTTTGCTTGGGTACAGCATACTCGGTGGGAAGCTCTTCTGTACGGGCCAATCCTCCGGCACCCCCCTTTCTTTGATTGTAAAGAGGCTTTTCCAAACTTAAGCAATCAATGAAATTTTCTTCCATTTCATTCAAATCTTCGCCTGCCTGCAAGGGATAAAGCATTCCAACTTCAAAAAGTGTGGGATTTTTCTGCACATCCTGTACGAATCCCCCTTCGCTAAAATCCTTAGATTTATTATTAAAAGCATTCATATAATTGCCGAGCCGCTTGGCAAATGTAGTGCCCGTCTTTCCAATCAGCAGCTGTCCCGTTTCTTTATTTCTAAAAATATAAATAAGATTGGCTTTAGTTTTGACCTCTTTTGGAAGTGAAATTTTAATTTTTCCATTTATTTTTTCAAGCGGATACCAATTGGCGGGCTGTTGTTCTATATAAAATTCTTTTCCATGCAAAAAAAAATCAACTTTTCTTTTAACATCAGCAATAAATTTTCTTTTCTTTAAAGGCCTTGTTTCATTTAAATCATTAATAGATTTTCTTTTAATTGAATTAATTTTTGTGACTAATTCAGGCTCCATATTCAAATCAACTTGATCATGATTTGTTATAATTTTTTTTGAACATATTCTATTCATACTATCACTATTATTTTAAAAATAATTTTTTTATGAAAATTATAGTGATTTACTTCATTAAATTAGTACCAAATTAAAAACTTATTACTTAATTAAAACTAAATATTTTAGTTTATATTAAATAAAAAATTTATCTTTATAGTAATTTAAATTTTTAATTTCTCTTCACCTGTTAATTTAAAATTTTATATTATTAATTTAACTTAAATTGTTACTAAATATTTTTCTAAAACTTTATTTGGCAAGAATTGGATATTTTTTTATAAGGGGTGACTTTCAATCGTGCAATCGAATGGGACTATTTCAAGAAAGGGAGCCAAGCATGAAAGTGGGTGTCATAGGAATTAATCATAAACTGGCCGATTCCATCAGTTTAAGGGAAGCGCTGACTAAAATTTGCGTCCGCCGCTTAAGCCCCTTGCATTTCAACCCGCCTCACCACTTTATTCTTCTTTCCACCTGCAATCGATCGGAAGTCTATTTTACTTCTGAAGATTTAGCACAAACACATAGTTATTTATTGGGGATTTTAAAAAAGGAAATGGCTTACGAGTTTGACCATAAGCTTTATTCCTACTTCGGAATGGATTGCTTTTCCCATTTGACAAAAGTAGCAGCTGGATTGGACAGCGCGGTTGTGGGTGAAACAGAAATTCAAGGTCAGGTCAAAGCCGCCTACGAGGGGGCAGCTAATCACTCTTTACTTCCAAAAGATTTGCATTACTTATTTCAAAAATCCCTGGGGATTGCCAAAAAAATACGCACACAGTTTGAGCTGGGCCGAGGGAGACCTAATTTGGAGCAGGCCATTTTACAGACGGGCCGTCATTTTTTTAGCCAGCACGGCTCCCCGCGTTTATTATTTATTGGCGCTTCTGAAATAAATCTGAAGGTTCTCCAATTTCTCAAAAAGAAAAATTATGCCGACCTGACAATTTGCAATCGATCGGACACCCTTTCGTCTGCCTGGAGTCAAAAATACGAAGCTTCTTTTCTTCCATGGAAGAAGCTTGAAAACTGGCACACTTACGATTGGATTATTTTGGGTACAAAGTCTCCCGATTTTCTGATCAAAGAAAAAAGCCTGCCTAAAAGTTTAGCAACGCAAAAATTAATTATGGATTTAAGCGTTCCAAGAAATGCAGAGCCTCAGCTTGGCAAACATGTCCAAGTGACGCTTCTCAATATCGATGAGATCAACCGGCTACTGACCCTTCATCATCAAAACATTAATCTGTCAATCTCAGAGGCAGAAAACAAGATTGTCAAAGAAACCCAAGCGCAATTGATGCGTTTTCAACGGAGAGAAGAGAGCAAGCTCGTTCTTCTTGCCGTTTAAACAGGAGTTTGGACTAATACCATTTCCCGAAATTAAAACCATAAAGTTGATTTGTCAGCGCTTCAGATTTAAAAGATCTTTTCGAAGTTGATATCTTTGAATATCAACAAGGAGAGATCTTTTAAAGATGAAGGTGATCACAAGTCAAATTTATGATTTTAATTTCGGGAAATG
>JAJTHR010000199.1 GCA_021298935.1 Parachlamydia sp.
AATTTTTCATCGGCATCTTTTGCGTCCCAGCTCATTGCTCGATCTTGCAAACTTATCCAAGTTTGCTGCGATCTCCGCAATGTACTGGGACATAAAATCTCGCCGCCAAAAATTTAAGAACCTACCCGCGCGCGGTATAGTATGAAATCTATTATGTATTCTTTCAGAAAGTGAAATTTTACTATTATCTGTTTTATTCAATTCATTCAGTTCAGTGGTTAACTCATTTAAAAAGACAACTTCATCTTCTATCGAACATTTAGATGTATACCACGCGCGGATAGGTCTTTAAATTTTTCATCGGCATCTTTTACGTCCCAGCTCATTGCTCGATCTTGCAAACTTATCCAAGTTTGCTGCGATCTCCGCAATGTACTGGGCCATAAAATCTCGCCGCCAAAAATTTAAGAACCTACCCGCGCACGGTATAGATCAAATTGGTGAAGTAAATGGGATGCTTTTGTCCGCCCGCCACCATTTGTATATTGCCCTCATTCCCGTTCCAGGTAAAGGGGACATTAATGTTTAAATCGGGAACAACGTAGCGCCCCTTCCAACTAAAATTCTTTGGAAGCCGAGGCGGATCGATTTCAGCGCTGTTTCCCCACGCCTGTACACATAACATGACGAACAAAATCTTTTTCCACATGAATACCTCAAATTTTTAGGACATTAATCACCTAAGGCACAAAAGGTCAAGAATTGTTGTTGAAAGAAACGTCATTTCTCTTTTAAGATCTCAGGCACTTGCTAGTGGCTCTTGCTAATCGTTAGCTCGAGTCTTAAAAGGGAATCCGGTGCCAATCCGGAACTGCCCCCGCAGCGGTAATCAGAAACGAATTTTGTCTTAGAGTGTGATTTAAAAACATCCTCTTAAGCACTGGCTCCAAGCTGGGAAGCGACAAATAGTAGGAATGCCTTTAATTTTTAAAGGACATGTCTGTGAGTCCGAAGACCTGCTGGTAAGCGGAGGGTGTTTTAAGACACCCTCTTGGTGGCTTTCACCTTCGACGGGAAGGAGACAGACGTTCGTGATTACCCTTATTTTCCCCCTATTTTTTCCTGTATTGTGGTCAGCCGCCATTGAGTCTATTCAACTTTTCAGAGGGCGCCATGACACTTGCTGCAGACATTCAATACAAAATCCGCAAACGGAACGGCACTGTCGTTGATTTCGATGGAAGCCTGATTTTTCGAGCCCTTTCAGCTGCTTTTTGCACGACCGAATGGGGGGAGCCTAAAAATCACGTTCTGGATAGTGGGCAAAAAGCCCTAGTGGAACAGATTTTTGAAGCTGTCATTGAAAAGGTTAGCGAGGGCTTCAAAAAAAATTATCAAATCGACGTGGAATGGATCCAGGATGTTGTCGAACTGATGCTCATGCGGCAAGGATACTACGCTGTCGCTAAAGATTACATTCTTTACCGTCAAAACAGGGCTCAGGCTAGAAAACTGTTTGCTCAAGATGACTGTGAAATCGCTCAGATTAAGGAGAGTGACGGGTCCATTTGCCCGTTTTACCGCTCACAACTAAAGGGAATGATCGAGGAGGCAGCAAGCGGCTTGGCAGGCATTGCTTGTGAAAAAATAGCGAGGGATGTCGAATGTCAATTATTTGAAGGGGTGACGAAAGATGAGATCCTGAATGTGGCCATTTTGGTTTCAAGAAGTCTGATTGAAAAAGATCCCGTCTACGATCGCTTGACGGCCCGTTTATTTTTGATGAAAATCGACCGGGAGGTATTGTCCAAGGCCGCTCCCTTCTCAAGTAGAGGGCCTCTGATTCAAGCGGCATTCAGCAGACTCGTGCAGACAGGCATTCAACAGGGAAGGATGGATGCAAGGCTTGAGGGTTTTGATCTGGTGCGCCTGGCAGCTGCCTTACAGCCTGAAAGGGACCTGCACTTCAACTATTTGGGTTTGCAGACCCTGTATGACCGCTATTTTTTGCATGTGAATGGGACGCGCATTGAATCGCCACAAGCTTTTTGGATGCGTGTAGCGATGGGTTTGGCCTTGAATGAAGCTAAAAAAGATGATGCGGCCATTTCTTTTTATGAGATTCTTTCAACTTTACGCTATCTTCCCGGCACGCCGACTCTTTTTAATAGCGGCACCTGCCGCCCTCAGCTTTCCAGCTGCTACCTGCTATCCGTCGAAGATGATCTTTCCGCCATTTTTAAAATGATTTCTGATGATGCAATGCTATCCAAGTGGGCAGGGGGCTTGGGGAATGACTGGACACAAGTGAGGGCGACAAATGCGAAGATTGAAGGGACGAATGGAGAGTCGCAAGGGGTCATCCCTTTCCTGAAGATTGCCAATGATACCGCCTTGGCCGTCAACCAAGGGGGTAAACGAAAAGGGGCAATGTGCGCCTATCTTGAAGTGTGGCACCTGGATATCGAAGATTTTCTCGATCTGCGCAAAAATACCGGGGATGAGAGGCGCCGTGCGCATGATATGAACACGGCTAATTGGATTCCTGATCTGTTTATGAAGCGGGTTGAGGAAGATGGTGAATGGACTCTTTTCAATCCCTCTGATGTGCGGGATCTGCACGACCTCTATGGCAAAAAATTTGAGGAACGCTACTGCGCGTATGAAGAGGAGGCGCGGGAGGGGCGCATCGATTTGTATAAGAGGCTTCCGGCTGTCGAGCTTTGGCGCAAAATGCTTTCGAGGATCTTTGAAACAGGCCATCCTTGGATCACCTGGAAAGACCCGTCAAACGTGCGTTCTGCTCAGCAGCATTGCGGCGTTATTCACAGCTCGAATCTTTGCACTGAAATTCTTTTGAACACAAGCAAGGAGGAAACGGCTGTCTGCAATATTGGGTCGCTTAACCTGAAGCAGCATATCGTCAATGGAAAGTTGGACGAGGCGCTGCTTAAAGAAACGATTTTTACAGCCATGCAGATGCTCGACAATGTGATCGACATCAATTACTACCCAACGGTTGAGGCAAAAAATGCCAATCTCCGCCATCGCCCTGTGGGACTTGGGATCATGGGCTTTCAGGATGCCCTTCATCAGCTCGCTATTTCCTATGCCTCTGAAGAGGCTGTGGCCTTTGCCGACCGCTCCATGGAATTTATCAGCTATAATGCCATTTTAGCTTCATCGCTATTGGCAAAAGAAAAGGGGCGCTATTCTTCTTATTCAGGCTCTTTGTGGGACAGAGGCTTGCTGCCGATCGATACTCTCCGGCTTTTGGAAGAGGAGAGAGGGGCTTCTCTGGAAGTGGATTTTAACGCCGTGCTTGACTGGGAACCTGTGCGGACACAGATCAAACAGGATGGCATGCGCAATAGCCAGGTGATGGCCATTGCACCGACGGCGACAATCAGCCAGATTGCCGGGGTTTCGCAATCCATTGAGCCGTTGTATGCGGCCCTTTTTGCCAAAAGCAATTTGTCGGGCGATTTTACCTATGTGAATGAGCGTCTGGTGGATGAATTAAAGGATTTGGGCTTATGGGACGACGAGATGCTGGACGCGTTCAAATATGAAGATGGCTCCATTCAAAATATTCAGCGTATTCCTGAAAGCATCCGCGCCAAGTACAAGACGGCCTTTGAAATTGGAGTCGATTGGCTGATCCGCTCTGCGGCTGCCCGGCAAAAGTGGATCGATATGGGGCAGTCGCTAAATTTGTACCTTGTGGAACCCTCAGGTAAGAAACTGGATGAAATGTACCGTTTTGCTTGGCGCTGCGGGTTGAAAACGACCTACTACCTAAGAACGCGCGCTGCCACGCAAGTGGAGAAATCAACGCTTGATGTCAACCGTTTTGGCATTCAGCCGAAGTGGATGAAAAGCAAAAGCGAATCGAGCAATATTACAATCGATCGACAGGTCTGCAGCCTGTCCAATCCTGAATGCGAAGCCTGTCAATAAAGGGGAGAATTAAATGAAACAAGAACGTTTTGAAGCAGATAAAAAACAATTGATCAATTGCGAAGAAGTGGACGTCAACCAGCTGATGCCTTTGAAATACAAGTGGGCCTGGGAGCATTACATCAATGGATGCGCCAACCACTGGATGCCCTCAGAAGTGCCCATGCAAAAGGATGTGGAAACGTGGCGCTCAAACAAGTTGACAGAGGCCGAAAAGCTTGTGCTGAAGCGTAATTTAGGCTTTTTTGCCACGGCAGAAAGTCTGGTGGCCAATAACCTTGTGCTTGCTATTTTTAAGCACATCACCAATGCGGAATGCAGGCAGTATTTGCTCAGGCAAGCGTTTGAAGAAGCCATCCATACCCACACGTTTTTACATATCGTGGAAAGCCTCGGGTTGGATGAAAAAGAAATTTTTAATATGTACCATGAGATCCCGGCCATTCACGCCAAAGATGCCTTTGAAATGGAACTGACAGCGAATCTTGTCAATGGTCATGTGGACACGCGTACGACGAAAGGCAAGCAGGATTTCCTATGCAATCTAATCGGCTATTACATTATCATGGAGGGCATTTTTTTCTATAGCGGGTTTGCCATGGTCCTGTCGTTTCAGCGCAGAAACCTTCTGCCAGGCATTGCCGAGCAGTTTCAGTACATCCTGCGGGATGAGACGGTCCATCTGAATTTTGGGGTCGACCTGATCAATGGAATCAAGGCGGAAAATCCGGATGTCTGGACGCCTGATTTTGAAAATCGCATGGTGGCGATGATCCGGGAGGCTGTGAAATTGGAAATTGCCTATGCGCATGACTGCCTGCCGCAAGGGATTTTGGGTTTGAACGCTGCGTTATTTACCGACTATGTTCAGTACATTGCCGACAGGCGGCTTGAACGCATCGGCCTTTCCAAGCTTTACCACTCCCCTAATCCATTTCCATGGATGAGCGAGACGATCGACTTGACGAAGGAGAAGAATTTTTTTGAAACCCGCGTCACTGAATACCAAAGTGCCGCTGTACTAACCTGGGAATAATCAAATGAGTATTTGTTCGGATAAATGGATCATAGAAAAATGCCGCTATGAACAGATGATAGAGCCCTTTGTCGAGGATCAGGTGCGCTATGAAGAGGAAAAAAAAGTCATTTCATATGGCGTTTCTTCTTATGGATATGACATCCGTGTCTCCAATCAATTTCAGATTTTTACAAATGTCTACGGAACGGTTGTCGACCCTAAAGCATTTGACAGGCAAAGCCTGGTCAGTGTCGAGGATGATGTCTGTATCATTCCACCGAATAGTTTTGCTTTGGCCATTACCATGGAATACTTCCGCATTCCGGAAAATGTGATGACTATCTGCGTCGGCAAGTCCACTTATGCCCGCTGCGGTATTGTTGTCAATGTGACCCCTTTTGAGCCGGGTTGGGAAGGCTTCGCCGTTTTGGAAATTTCGAATACGACGCCGCTACCGGCTAAAATTTATGCGGGCGAGGGCATTGCCCAAGTCCTGTTTTTTGAAGGAAGTGAGAGGTGTTTGAGGACCTACGCAGATAAGCAAGGAAAGTACCATCGCCAGATGGCGCTGACGCTGCCGCTTATCTAAAAAAAGTCATATAGATAAAGTTTAGGCAAAAATGGCAAAGGATGGCGCTTTCAATTTTTTTAGAAGAGTGGTAGACCCCTCCATAGAGCAGGCTGGCAAGAAAGGTAAAGACAAGAATGGCTGGATGCGGACTCCAAAAAATATGGCTTAATGTAAAGAGTGCAGAGCTTAACAGGATAGCGAGGGGTGCATTTAGATAGCGGCTTAAGGATGCCTGAATGAAGCCGCGGTAAAAACCCTCTTCAGGAATCGAGACGAGCACTAAATTGCTAAAAAGGTGGGCGGCCAAGTTGGGTGGAATTTTAAAATTTAGGTGTATCGCTTTGCTAAGCAGTGCAAGCAAAGCCAGAAGGCCTATGCCGCTTAAGCCTAGGGCCAATCCTTTTAACGCCTTTTTCCAGTCCTGCCATCCTTTGGCAAGCGGCACAATGAGCGCTAAAGGGAAAAGGCCGAGGAGGAGGTTTTTTAGCCCGATGGCAAAAGAGGGATTGACAAAATAGGGGGGGAAACCAGGCACATGGATGAGCCGGAATAGGAGGCTGAAGGCTGTAAGCAGGCTGAAAAGTAGAAGATGAGAATTTCTGTGATAGGCCTGCCATAATAGGATGAGGGCTAAAATAAAAGGGAGTGCCATCCACGTTAATAGACCGGCAATCAAGCCGGTAAGGAGGCTAAGCGAAAAAAGCGGAAACCAAATTTTGGGATCCCGCTTGATCCATAAGCTTATAAAAGTGCACGTAATGAGAAAAAACGTGAGGATGATCATGCGTCAGGCAGAGAAGAAACCAATGCTTTAGGCGCCTCATCCATCGATACCTTCCCCAAATATTTGGGAAGCTCCAGCCCGGCGATCGACGCAATATCATGCAAAGCAGGCAGCGACTTGACGAACTGGCTGATGAAATTCGATGTCGAAGAGCCATTTTCACCGCTTCCACTATCCCACACAGTGATTTTATCAATTTTAATATTTTTGATCGCTTCAGCTTGCAGTTTGACGATTTCTTCCAGTTTCTCAATCAAAAGCATGGTAGAGGCGCTTTTAGCATCGTTGCCGCACGCTTCAACGAGCTGCTTATACCCATTCGCTTTTGCGTCGAGGAGTTTTTGGATCCCTTCCGCTTCAGCCTGCTTCATGGCAAGCATCGCTTCCGCTTCCCCTTGCGCCGCTAAGATCTTTTTCTTGTATTCAGCTTCCGCTTGAATTTGAATTTTTCGTTTATTGATTTCCTGAGGAATAATTTGATCGGCTTCTAAAAACTGGGCTTGGGCCTGAGCACGGGCCTTTTGAATCTCCGCTTCCGCATGCTGCTTAGCGACCTGGCTTCTTTGCGAAGCTTCTGCTTCCTTTTCAGCCAACAAGGCATTTGTCAGTGCGATCTCAGCCCTTGATTCATTTTCCCCTTTCACGGCTTGGGCATTGTAGGAGGCCACAGAAACCCGGCGGTCTTTTTCGGCCAGGGCTTTTCCGATATCCCCTTGCTTTTCCTGTTCGGCGACATCCACTTTAGCCTGGTTGACGGCCATGGAAGAGGCTTTTTTACCGATGCTTTCAATGTATTCCGATTCATCCGTGATGTCGGTGATATTGACGTTCAAAAGGGTGAGGCCGATTTTGTGCAGTTCGGGCTCGATATTCTTCTTGATCGCTTCCAGGAACATCTCCCTGTCCTGATTGATCTCTTCGATGCGCAGCGATGCTACCGTCAAACGGAGCTGACCGACAATGATCTCGGTGGCCATCGATTCAATTTCCTTGTGACCCAGTTCCAATAAACGGACGGCGGCATTGTTCATGATTTCGGATGTCAGTCCGATTGCGACCGTAAAGGTGCTAGGGACATTGACGCGGATATTTTGCTGCGAAAGAGCCCCTTTCAAGGGGATGTGGATGGTCCGCGGCACAAGGTCTAAAAAGGAGTAGCCCTGAATAAGAGGCCAGACAAAGGTTCCGCCCCCATGGTAGCATTGAACGGTCTTATTTGAACCGACCCGCCCGAAAACGACCAGGACCCTGTTGGAGGCACAGCGGCGGTATAATTTGGCTAAAAAAAAGGCGATTGAAAATATAAATAATATAAATCCAACGACGGAATAAATTAAAAAACTATTCATTGTTTACCTGACTCACTAAAACGGTATTTTGATCGACGATATTTATAATTTTGACTTTGGCAAAGGAAGGGATCTCCTTAGGCGAAAAGGCTTCAATTTCACGTGTAAGCTGGTCGATTGAAAGAATGACTTTGCCTTTACCCTGGCTCGGAATACGCTGATACACGATCGCTTCTTCCCCAAGTGTTTGTTCAATGTTGAAAACAGTGCCGGGGCTGCGGAGCTTTAAGGCAAGTTTAAAAATCAAACCTGTCGCCGCTATGGCGGTGATTCCACAAGCAAAAGCAATGGTGAAAGTTGCTGCTTGGCTAAGCTGCAGCTCATTTTGGCAAGCGAGTGCGCTCCAGCCGAATAGCATCAGGAAACCGGTTAAAGCCTGGCGGGTGAGCCATTTAATTTTGCCGAAATCTTCAACCCCTTCTAAATCAAAATCATGGCTTAACCCAATTAAATTTAAAATAAACTGAATAATAAATAAACCGGAGCCGGAAAGGGCGCAAAACCAATAAAAAGACTCGTTAACCATTTAATTAACCTACTTGAACTAATAGTTTAATTTGTTTAAGGTTCAAATTCAACTGAAATTATATTGTAAGGATTCTTATGACATCAGACAATATCAAGCCGCATTGCGCAGGTTGCTTATCGGAAGTCGATCATGACAGAAATTTTCCGGATTTTGACCTTTTTAGTCCGCTAAAATTGCGGAGTGTGAGCCTAAAAAACAGAATTGTTCTTTCCCCGATGTGTCAATATTTCTCAGAAGAGGGATTTGCCAATGATTGGCACCTTGTCCATTTGGGAAGCCGTGCTGCAGGCGGAGCAAGTTTGATCTTTACCGAAGCGTGCGCTGTAACGGCAGAGGGGCGTATCTCTCCTGCCGATTTGGGAATCTGGATGGATGAGCACATTGAGCCGCTTGCTCGCATTACAAAGTTTATCGGCGAAATGGGGGCTGTGCCTGCCATTCAACTCGCCCATGCAGGGCGAAAAGCGAGCTGTGAGGTGCCCTGGGAAGGGGGGCTGGGGCTGGACGCCGCTCAGGGAGGATGGGAAGTGGTGGGTCCAAGCCCCCTTCCCTTTTCAGATCGGAATCCTGTTCCGATTCAATTATCTTTAAAGGATATCGGTGTAATCATAGAAGCGTTCAAGCGAGCGGCAGAGAGGGCTATTGAGGCGGGCTTCAAAGTCATCGAGGTGCATTCCGCCCATGGCTACTTGCTGCATGAATTCCTTTCCCCTTTAAGCAATCAAAGGGGGGATCAGTATGGCGGAACTTTTGAGAATCGCATCCGCCTGCTGATTGAAGTGGTGCAAAGCGTTCGGCAGGTGATTCCCGAAGCTACACCCCTTTTCGTACGCATTTCTGCGACAGATTGGATGGATAATGGCTGGGATTTGAATCAATCCGTTGCCTTGGCGAAAGTTTTATGCGGTCAGGGAGTGGATTTGATCGACGTATCGACGGGGGGGCTGGTGCCGCATGCCATCATTCCTGTCGGCCCAAATTACCAGGTTCCTTTTGCGCGCGAGATCCGTAAAGAAGCAGGCATGCGTACAGGCGCTGTGGGCTTGATAAAGGAGCCAAGCCAGGCAAACGAAATCATAACTTCCGGGGCAGCCGATCTGGTGTTTATAGCAAGAGAGTTTTTAAAGGAGCCTTATTGGGCATTAAAAGCCGGCCAGGCTATGAATGCGGAAGTGGAATGGCCCACTCCTTATGGATATGCCATAAAAAGGCGAAAATAATAAATTTTTTGTTTTGAAATTTACAATTTTATTATAAAGATTATCTTCTAATGCATCTAAATTTTCAAATGCGGAGGCATCAAGGTCGTCGCCTGCTGGTTGCCAATGGCCCGAAGTTTTGAGATAGACTGCAAATTATTTACCTGGAAGCAAAAATAATCCAAATTTATTTCTTTTAGGGATTGTTAAGGAGAAGATATCACCAGATCCTGCAAGCTTACTTCCTGCTAATACCATTTCCCAAAAATAAAACCATAAAGTTGGCTTGTCAGCGCTTCAGATTTAAAAGATCTTTTCGAAGTTGATATCTTTGAATATCAACAAGGAGAGATCTTTTAAAGATGAAGGTGATCACAAGTCAAATTTAT
>JAJTHR010000274.1 GCA_021298935.1 Parachlamydia sp.
AAGAAATTGATATTGAAGAATTTAGAGATTCAATTTTAAGTCATTTTAGCAGCGTGCCTGATCCGCGGAAGGGATGCAATCTGACCTACAAGCTGGAACATATTTTTTTCATCATTCTTTCAGCAGTGCTAGCCGGTGCTAATAGCATCAATCAAGTAGCAGTATTCAGCAAGGTCAAGGCTAAATGGATCAAAAGTTTAATCGCGATAGATAGCATTCCAAGCTATGGAGTATTGTGGTGGATACTTGTTCGAATTAAGCCAGAATTTCTAAGACAACTTTTAGGGGCCTGGTTAGAAGCACTTCCAGAAGGGCTTAGAGATCAAATTCTAGCTATTGATGGCAAATGTTTGAGGGGCACCCAAGAGAGTCCCACATTAAATCCTACATTGCATTTAGTATCCTTATTTGCAGTGGAAAGAGGTATTATTCTTGCTCAACAACCCGTTGAGAACAAATCTAATGAAATCACAGCTATCCCGAAAATTTTGGAGCAAATCAATATTCAAGGAGCAATCATCACTTTAGATGCCATGGGATGTCAAACGGATATTGCCAAAAGAATTTGTGAAGGTGGAGCGGATTATGTTCTTGCTTTGAAAGGTAATGCGGGACTCATTTATGATGAAGTTGTTTTGTATTTCAAAGAAGCTGAAGAAGCAGGATATGAACATTTAGAACACACATTTTCCTTTGAAAAAGATTTTAAGCATGGTCGAACTGTATCAAGAACGGTTAGATGCGTTCAAGATGTGGAATGGCTTCCACAACTCGATCGATGGGAAAAATTGAAGGGATTAATAGAAGTGATTTCTGAGAGAGAAGAAAAGGGAAAAATCTCTATAGAACGTCGTTACTATATTACCAGTTTAGACGCAAATGGGACTCGGCTAGGCAAAGTCATCAAAGGCCATTGGGGAATCGAAAATAATTTGCATCGCCAGTTGGACGTAAACTTCGTTGAAGATTCGAGCGTGATAAACACCGGTTATGCAACCGAGAATTTGGCTACATTTAGAAGATTAGCACTGAATATGTTGGGATCGGGTAAGGGTCTGCTAGAGAGACGCAAAAAAGCAGGCTGGGATGAAAATTATTTAACAGAGATTGTTAGGAGATTTTTTATCAAATCTTTCTAATTAAAAACCCCTGGGTTTTATGCATAATATATCTTCTTCATTAAGTGTTTTCAATCATGAACTTTTAAAAAATGCTCAGGTTATTAAGAGTGACTATCTTATAGTGCGCGTCATGGTACAGATTTGGGCTAATATAATGAATGCCGGCGTGGCGAATGTTCGTCCGGTTCTTTCAATTTTTAGTTTGTTCAGTCATAGTCATGCAGAATATCAAACTGAATTAAAAGAAATAGCTAAGCTGAGCGACGAGCAAAAAATTGATTTACGTAAAGCCACTCAGGTATATGGCGGTGAAACAGATGAAGACGTTCAAATTCTTACGCAAAAATTCGAAAATTGGCAAAGTAGACAAATGACTGGCTCTCGTAAAACAAAATTATTTTGGTTTAAAAAAAGCGATTCCTTAGAAGCTGCAAGAAAATTTAAAGCGATAAAGACGAATAGTAAAATTGCCATAACAAGTTTTGCTAATGCAGTACGAGTAGGCGGGGCGGATAGCACAGGCGGAAAGGGAAGCCAGGAGGAATATCTGCTACGCAACACCTACCTTCGTGTATCCTTAGAAGAAGCGGACAAGAAGGCTGATGAAAAGGTTCGTTCCCTCACGGGCCGTTACCTTAGCTACTATGGGGCTATTGTTTCGAAAAATGTACCGACGATTGGCAATATGAATGAAAATTTTGGCTATATTTCTGTCGCCGCTCCTGATCTCCGTACAAGTACGCGCTCAGAAGGAAATTATTACCAGTTACAAAATAATCCTCAGCTTGTAAAAGAGGTGCTATATCGTAAGCTATCTGTTGTAATGATGTCCGCAGCAATTGAAGGATATAATGTCCTGGCTTTGGGAGCTTTTGGATGCGGAGCCTATAAAAATGACCCTGAAATGGTTGCAGAGGTTATTCGGGATATTTTAAAAGAAAATCGCTTTAAAGGGATTTTTTCCCATATAATTCTTCCCATCGGTGAACGGGATGCTAATCGTCTTCCATTTGAACAAATACTTAAACCGAAAACAGCAAACTAACAGAATGATTTAACCGGGGGAATACCCCGGTTTTTAACATTAAATGTTATCGGTGGATGTGAATCCCTCTTCAACCTTCTTTTAAAAAAATGAAATAAAGGAAAAACGACTTCTCACAATAAAACTAAGTTGTTTTTTATAAAAAATCGATTCCTTGGATGTGGAAAGAATTCAAAGCGTTAAACCAGGGACCAGCGGGTTATTAGGCATGGTTTGTATGTAGGATGCTTCATGAAATCATCAACATAGGTAAATTCTCTAATTTATACACAGCTTGTGGGGGAAATGAATATGCCATGCCAAGGGTCCGGTAATGATCCTCGGAAATTGTTTGAACATCAAGGTCCTTCATAGCCGCAGACTCCAGCGCGAGGAGAGTTTACAAGTGGCAGGAGCATGTAATCATCTCCTTCATCCACAACACACATGTGCTTTTTACTGCAAGTCGAGCATGTTGTGTCGCCACACTGAGAACAAATAACGCTTGATGCTTTTTCGCAAGATTCGCAAGAAAAGGAAGGAGCTTCATTTTGGATGAGTATCGTTACTTTTTTCTGCTGGCAAGCGTCGATTTTTGCCACAACTTGAATTTCCAGATCAGTGGAGGAGCCCATATCATAAACATATTGGCATGTTGAGCCAAGTGATAAAAGTTGGCTTATTTGATTTTTCATCGATTGGCTGGGATTTCCAGACTCAGAATGAGACATGTAGCGGCGGCCTCCGATCGTAAATTCACTCAAGTGCCCGCAACACTCAAGCCATATTCCTCTTAAAAAGGAATCCAGAAGACCTAAAGAAGCATTTTTTGGAATCGTAGCAAAGATCCAATACATGCCAGGATGTTCAGACCATGAGATTCGGATGAGGTATCCTTCTGTGATTATTTGTGAGGGTATATCAGATTTCAAGGCGCATGCGAGCAGATGAGTTCCTGCCTGCGCCGCTGCATACATTTTATTGCATTTAGGGCACTTTCCTTTAGTTTTAATCTTCATGAAGTTTCTCCACTCCTTGTAGTTGTGAACTATTTATACAGACTGTTGCTGTAATTAGGGTTTGTTAAGAGGTTTGACGAATGCATTACAGAAGGCTTGGGTTTTTATTTTTTCTTGGAGTTCTGATATTTCTGCAGATTCAGGAGAAATTCGCTGAATAAGGTCTAGATAAAGCTTTGCTTGTTTAAACTCGTTTTTTTGAATGTGGCTAAGACCTATCGTATATGCGAAAGCTACCCATTCAACAACGTGAAATACTTTTCTATCCGGATAAAGTTGAGAGAGCGTTTCCGCATGTCCTAACATTGCATGTGCCTCTTCTTGCTCTCCTTTACGGAGCAGATAAAGGGCATACTCTACACGGGCGAATAGGTAATCAGGAAACTTTTTCAAAGTTTCTTTCAAGAGACTTAGAGCTTCTCGGTTACGATTTAAACGCCGATAAGCACAATAAAGATAATTGTAGGTTAATGGAACGTCCTTGTATTTGGATATATAGGCGGGCGCTTGTTCTATAATTTTATTCGGATCTTTTTCAACTAATGAGTACAGGCTAAAGATTGCAGATTTTTCCTCATCCGGAAGCCTTTGCATAGATTCGGGGCATTCTCGTGGACCATAAGAAATCGCTGAAGCTTCAATTTCTATTTTGTCTGCGAAATGAGACAAAGTATTTTTTCCTAAGCAACATTTTTTATATTTTTTGCCACTTCCACAAAAGCAGATCTCATTTCTTTGAAGTTTTGGAGTAGAAAATTCCCCTAGGACTTGGCTTGCCTCTTTTTTTTATACAGCGACAATTAGGATGGCAGGTTAACGACAATTAGGATGGCATGTAAAAAGGCCCAACATTCAAAGTGTTTCT
>JAJTHR010000158.1 GCA_021298935.1 Parachlamydia sp.
AAATTTTTCATCGGCATCTTTTACGTCCCAGCTCATTGCTCGATCTTGCAAACTTATCCAAGTTTGCTGCGATCTCCGCAATGTACTGGGCCATAAAATCTCGCCGCCAAAAATTTAAGAACCTACCCGCGCACGGTATAACCACAGAGAAGCAACAGGAGAACGCAGAAAAACAAGAGCAAATTTATGCCTTTTCATTCCTGCTCTGTTGCTTCTCTGCGCTCTCGTGTTGCTCCTCTGTGGTTAATTTTCTATCGTTAAAACTCACACATCACTTTATTAATTCAAACATGTTTAAGCGAGACGGTGATCAGGGAAGCGGCATCGGCATCTTCAGAAAGCTCTTTTAATCCCTGCTTAATGGCTTTTTGAGCAGTGTGGTGGTTATAGCCTAAATTAATCAGCGCCAGCATGGCATCCTGCACAGATTGGCTTCCAACCCTTGCCGGCTGCTCTTCCGGTTCGGAAGTGGGCAATCCCGCTAGCTTGTCTTTTAGCTCGACAATCAGGCGCTCGGCCGTTTTTTTGCCAATTCCGGGCACCCTGGAGAGAGTCGCTAAATCGTGGCGCATGACGGCCATTTGCAGCTCCCCTGTGCTCAGGTGACCGATCAGGCTGAGAGCCATTTTTGGGCCGATTCCACTTACATTGATCAACGTCTCAAACAAATCCCTCTCCTCGCTATAGAGGAAGCCATACAAGGTTTGGGAAAGCTCCCTTACGATAAAAGAGGTGTGCAACTGAACCGTCTTCCCTGGCTGAGGCAGCTGGGAATAGCCTCGAGTGGAAATGAAGACCTGATAGCCGATTCCCCCCGCCTCTATTATTGCGTGGAGCGAATTCGCGGAGATTAATTGACCTTTGATATAAGCAAACATGCGTTAAATCTCGTATTTAGATAACTTGTAGGCAGGCATTTGGGCATGGCAGATGGCCAGGGCAAGGGCATCGGCCGCATCTTCGGGTTCCGGCTCTTTCAATAAATTCAAACGCCTTTGGACCATTCCTTGCACCTGCTTTTTACTTGCCTTTCCCGACCCCACCACAGCCAGTTTTGCCTGTGTGGGTGCATATTCAAAGACACCTAGCTCTTTCATTTTAGCAGCCAGAATCACGGCTCCCCTTGCCATGCCTAACTTGATTGCACTTTGCACATTTTTATGCACATATTGCGTTTCCACAGCGATTGCAGTAGGGGCATATTGCTCAATGAGCTGGGCGATTCCTTCATGGATCACTAAGTAGCGGTCTGATAACTTATAGGCAAGAGGGGGCCTGATGCAGCCAAAATCGATGGCGGTAATGGTATGCCCGTCAATCTCAATGATGCCATAGCCTGTCACTATTGTTCCGGGATCCACCCCTAATATAACTGTACGAATGTTTTTCATCGGTTTAACTCAATCCACCGAAAAGACTTTCATGCCAAAGGGATCATGCCGCGCCAAAGGGGCATCCTGCAAATCGATGCAGCACGATTGCGGGGCCGCTTTTTCAGGTTCGATAAAATTCCCTAAGCTCGCCAGTATGGTTTGCATCTGATAATGCTTTTCTTCGAGTTTTTTAAGCTCTTTTATGCTCTTTTCGCTTTCCTGCCATCTTTCAACCATTTCATGGTATTTCTCTTCCCAATTGGCGGCCAGATGCTCCCTTTCATGCAGTGCTTCGCTCAAATGAAGTGCACTTGCGCCCTGCTGTTCAATACGGGCCGTTAGCTCATTAACCTGCAAGCTGAGCGCTTCATTGCTTCTTTCCATTTCACCCAGCAAGGCTGAATAGGACTCCATTTTTTCATTCATTATCGCTGTCTCTTTGACTTTCTTAGCCAAATGCTGCTGGGAAGCTTTCAACTGGACTTCTGCGGCTGCCAACTCTTCTTTCAACTCTAAAATATGATCTTCCAACCGGTCTTTTTCTTCCGCCAAATTGAGGTAAAGTTCCCCACGCTCTTTTAACGTCTGCCCTTGCATTTCAAGCAAGGCTTCCAGTTCCTGCACCTTAGCCGACTGATCGATACTGCTAACTGATGCTTTGGGCTTTTCTTTTAAGCATTTTATCATGCTGAGGAGGGACAGCTGCTGCTCTTTTAATGCTTCCAGCTCTTCTTCATGCAGCATCTTCATTTTTTCCATCTCGAGATGATAAACATCTATTTGCCCTTGCAAAAGACTCGCTTTTTTCTCTTTAGCGGACGAGCTTTCATGATGTGCATGCAGATCATTTTCATACTTTTGTTTCAACGTGACTAATAATTCTTTAAGGTGCAAAATCTCTTTTTCCGGAGGTAGGAGATTGTCTGCCTGACTCTCTTCCATTGCTTGATGATCAAAAAAAATTTTCAAAGCCGTCTCCTGCCTACATCTTTACTCATGGCCCCACATTCTAAAGGAAAAGAAAAATAATGTCTCTTCTTGATATTGAGCCCCAAAATATGATCGTGCGCATGCCTAATTGGGTGGGCGACCTGGTTATGGCAACGCCTGTCCTTTTTGACTTACGCCGCCGCTGGCCGCAAACTAAGATAACGGCCTTATGTCAGGGATCCCTCGGTACGCTCCTTCAAGAAGATCCTCATCTCGATGAAATCATTAAATTCAAAAAGACCAGCGGCTGGATCCACCGGAAGGAACATGGCGATATCGTGGCTTCTTTAAGGCAGGGCAACTACGATTTAGGCGTTTTACTGACCAATTCCTTTTCTTCTGCCTGGTTGTTTTGGAGGGGTCATGTCAAAAATCGCATCGGATACAAAGCCCATTGGCGCAGCTGGCTACTCGATGTCCCTGTCCCTTTTTCCAGAAATAGGGAAACACAGCATCTGGTCGCCACCTATAAAGAACTTCTCGACCCCTTGGGCATTCCCCTTTCAGCTTCTGCCCCAAAACTATATATTAGCGAGCAGGAAAAAGCTGCCGCTCAGGAATTCTTATTAAAGTATGATGTCCATCCAGGCGACTTCATCATTGGCATCAATCCGGGCGCCGCCTATGGTTCGGCGAAATGCTGGTTGCCAGACCGTTTTAAAGCACTTAGCCAACAACTTTTAAAGAATGAAAAAATTAAAATTTTATATTTTGGCGATAAAACTGGGGCTCCCCTCGTCAATCAGATCTGCGATGGCCTGTCCGATCGTGCCATCAACTTAAGCGGTAAAACGACGCTGCGTGAACTCATGGCTTTGATCCAGCGCTGCCAGATTTTTTTAACCAATGACAGCGGCCCTATGCATATCGCATCCGCTTTGGATGTGCCTCTGCTCGCTCTGTTCGGATCGACAAGTGATGTGACGACCGGGCCTTATCAAAAGGGAAAAGTCATTCATAAGCATGTCCCTTGCTCTCCCTGCTATAAACGCACCTGTCCCATCGACTTCAAATGCATGAATCAGATCGAAGTCAGCGAAGTGTTTGAAGAGCTGGAAAAAATCATTCAAACACTGGACCGGTAATGCAGCTTGACAATATTTGGCCGACCCTTTCCCCTGAAGAACAACAAAGCTTGCTCGGTCAGATTGAAGCAATCGACTTAGACTTGCTTGAAAAGCAAAAAAAGTTGATCCACCAGGACAAGCTCCCTTTCGACTATGAACCTATTTCCACTATCTTCTATCCTGGAAATAATGCCTCAGCCGGATTCAAATTGATGCAGGAAGGAAAGACCGGCTGCCTGCTCCTGGCGGGGGGACAAGGCACGCGCCTGAAATTTGATGGCCCCAAAGGATGCTTTCCCGTATCTATCATAAAAAAGAAAACACTTTTTCAATTGTTTGCCGAAAAGACAATGGCTGCCGGAAAGCAGGCAGGGGCTCTTTTACCTGTCGCCATTATGACTTCACCTGATAATGACGCTGACACGCGTGCCTACTTCACTGCCCATGATTTCTTTGGCCTGGAGCCCTCTCTTGTCTCCTTTTTTTGCCAGGGAACGCTCCCTTTATTGGACGCTGAGGGACACTTGTTTTTAGAATCGAAAAGCCTCCTAGCAATGGGTCCTAGTGGAAATGGCTATAGCCTGCATGACTTTGTTCATTCCGGAATTGCCGAAAAATGGCAAAAACAGGGAATTGAGCTCGTGAATGTCGTCCTGGTCGACAATCCCCTCGCGGATCCTTTTGATCCCGAATTATTTGGCTGCCACGTGATCAATGGCTTTCAGGCCACCCTCAAATGCACAGAAAAGACAGACCCTGAAGAAAAAGTCGGCGTGGTGGTTAAAAGCGATGAAAAAATAAAAGTCATTGAATACATGGAACATTCCGAAGAAGATAAAAAAGCCTATGTAGAAGATAAGCTCAAGTATTTTTGCGCTAATTTAAGCTTATTTTGCTTCTCAATGAATTTCATTTTACAAATTGCCCCCTCTAAAACACTTCCACTGCATAAGGCTTGGAAAGCCGCCAGGCATTTAAACGAAAAGGGAGAAAGCGTGTTGTCTCCTGTTCCGATGGCCTGGAAGTTTGAAACCTATATCTTTGATGTTTTATCTTACGCGGACCAGGTGGGTGTGCTGCTCTACCCCAGAAATCAAGTTTTTGCACCTCTAAAAAATGCTGCAAATGAAAATTCCCTTAAAACCGTTCTGGCTGCCCTGCAGTATAAAGAGCAGATGATTTTAGAAAAAATCACCGGCTGTCCATCTCCTGACACTCCTTTTGAACTTGCTGCAGACTTCTATTACCCCACTGCAGCTTTACTTGAAAAATGGAAAGGGAGAAAAGCAACCACTTCCTACATTGAGCCCTTTTCATTCAAACTTTAATAAAACTTAATATTTTTTTAACACTTTATTATTATGTTTAGTAATGATTTTTATAGCAATAAAGAACATCAAATTGTAAATATTTTAAAATAACTTAATTTTATATTAACGCGATGTGCGATTAATAAAACAAGTAATAAACGATAAAACGATAACAACAATAAAATATTTAAAAATAAAATTTTCTTCTAATTTTTCGATGCTTTGAAATTTTTCCTATCTTACTTTCTGACTATAATAAGGTAATTTTTTTCTTTATTACAATGTCGTTGTTTTTGACAACAATATACCGCGCGCGGGTAGGTTCTTAAATTTTTGGCGGCGAGATTTTATGTCCCAGTGCATTGCGGAGATCGCAGCAAACTTGGATAAGTTAGCAAGATCGAGCAATGAGCTGGGACGCAAAAGATGCCGATGAAAAATTTA
>JAJTHR010000155.1 GCA_021298935.1 Parachlamydia sp.
TCTCCATCACTTTTAGCTCCTGCAATGAGGGCTTCTATTTTGCGAATTTTATCAGCTATATCCATAAACATAATTGGGGTTAAGGAAAAACAGTTTACGGGAATAGAAAATTAAATTCACGCATTCTCACCGCAAGGACACTAAAAATCAAAAATGATCTAGAAGCAAGCACCGACAATTCTATTCAATTACAAATCACAAAAATAAAGAACATTTTAGGAGGACGAGAAAAATACTACAGTCCGCCGATCTATGTTGTGCTTTTTGATGAACTAAAACAACTTCTAGAACTGGCTCTTACAGCAGGATATACAGATGTGTGCAAGAAATATTGCAAATTGAACATTTACAAAAAATCGGTTCAAAAAGAACCTTCTCAAACAACTCGCTGGGGATTATTAAATGATCAGGGAGTGGTTTACAAGATTTTGTCCTCAGAAGAAATTGCTGAAGCAACAGATAATCCTAATCTGATCAGTATCCCGCCAGAAACTCATTGGATTGACCAAACATTTATTGAGCTTTTTTCGATCGTTCCTTCATTAAATAAAACCTATGAATCCAAGAGGGCAACGCAATCAGATCAAATTCACGATCCTGCCGTCGTCTGGTGGTGGATGCAAAGTGCTTTAAGCTTCTGGAATGCTTCACAATCTCATTTTGAACAGCCCCAGTCTCCTCCAAAGACTCAAACTGACTGCTCCAAACATTTTACCAAGTTGTGTGAAGTATCTGCATGGAGAGAGATTGAGGATGCCAAAAGAGGAAATCCTTCTAGATCCAAGGCTTTCATTTTTACTGACACCTTCTTCCGTAATGGCCTTAGAACTCTCACCAATGAAATCATCGCTTTTTTGTCTAATCCAGACATAAGCACAGAGTCATCTTCCTGTACTTTTGAGCTTCAGCTAAATGATAACGAATTATGGATCTTGGTGACGCCAAACAATGGTCAAGTTGAAAGGCTTTATTTACAGAAGTTTCATGATGGCGAACACCCAAATGGTTCTTCAACCTTGCGTTTTGTGAAAAAACTTTTCCAGAAACCTCAAGGAGGACAGATCAAAGTTGAGTTATTGTACAAATCTGAGTCTATCGCTAAGTATATCAATCGCCTGCATATGCCTAAGGACTTAAAAAAGTTATTCTTTCACACAACTCATGGGGACCGTGTTCAATTCAATGGCATTAAAATCACCACTGAAAATAGTCCATTAGTAAATATTGAATTGATTTTGAAAGAATTAAGAAAAAGACATCAAAAGACAAAAATCTAAAATATCTAATCAACTATTGAGCTGAATTAACCAGAGCTATTTTTCTTACATTTGTTCACACATTACCGCAGACATTTCTTTTTCCAATCTCGCTTTCTAAAATCCCTAGAGAGCTTAGCTTTTCCATGCATCTTTTCATATGAGGATCGGCTTGATTATAAGGAATTTGGTCTGGGTTGAACCAACAAATTTGAACAAACTCTTCTAAATCAAATATATATGAAACAGAAGAACATCCCTTGAGAATATACCAAAGAGAAATGTCAGTATGTCCAGATGTCTGACCAACCGTTTTAGTTACAGTTAGAAAGAGAGGATCTGCCATTATAAAATTTGCTTCAATCCCGAGCTCTTCCAATATCTCTCGCTTTACTGTTTCCCTGGGATGTTCATTTGGTTCAACATGTCCCCCAGCTGGTAGCCAAAGTCCTGCTTTTTTATGATCAACTAATAAGACTTGATTGGTTGAAGAATCTATAATAAGAAAATAAGCAACGAGATGAGGGTCTGGTGTGGCTGGTTTTGCAATCCGAAAAATTGCTGCACCTGATTCAATCCAATGTTTTGTAAATGAGATGTGCTCTTGTTCCATCTCATCAAAAGGAGAAAGAGAATTTATTGTGCAGTGGATTTCATTCCGAATAGACATCTCTAGTTTTCTCCAAGAATCTAATTAATTGCTTAAAAGCTCATATTGAGAAGATCTTATTTTCTAAGGGTGAAGTCACTAATTGTGTTGCTTTACGTCATTTTATGCCAAGTTTTTTCCAGTCTTGTGTGTAAACAAACACAAGGAACGTCTCTATTGACAATGTATCACTTAAATGATACAATCATAAATAAAGAGAGAAGCAATGAAACGACGAATTGCCTACGAGGGAAGCGAGTTCACGATTGAATGGTATTGTGACAGTAAAGGACATAGCCCAGCTCTTGAGTATTTTTTTGAACAACCAAAAGATAAACAACGTAAGCTCCTTAATCTTTTTCGTTTAATGGGAGAACAAGGCAAGATTTTCGATGAGACAAAGTTCAGAAATGAAGGGGATGGAATTTATGCTTTTAAGCCCCAACCTGATCGTTATTTATGTTTTTTCTTCAGGGGAAAGAAAATCATTGTAACCAATGCCTTTATCAAAAAAACGCAAAAGCTTCCACAAAACGAAAAAGAGCAGGCATTAAAGGCTTATCAAAGTTATGAAAAAAGAGTAAAAGAAGGAAAGTATTATGAAAAAGAAGCTTAAGTCTACTTATGAAGAATTTATTGAAGATGAGGAGCAAAAAGCTTTACTTGATAAAGAATACAAAGAGCTGCTCTTATCTGAACTACTCATTGCAGCAATGGAACATGATCATATTTCAGTAAGAAAATTAGCCTCAGCTGCGGGCGTATCTCCAACAATTATTCAGGGTTTAAAATCAGGATCAAAAACAAATATAACAATTGATACTTTATCCAGGATTTTGGATGCTGTTGGCTATCAAATTATCTTTACTCCAAAGAATGGCCCTGAAAAAAGATTAAAACTAGCATAGAAGTATGGTTGCTAAAAAAACAAAAGAAGTTCTGCAAAAAATCACAGAGGAAATTAATAACGAATATGGCTTTCACGATGGAATTCCTCGTATCAACTATGGGCCATGTGGCGTTTTTGCCCAGATTTTTTTCAAAAAATGGAATGAGCTTTTCAAAAATAAGGTTCATATTTGTTTCATTTTGACAACATCTAAAGATGAATGTGATCATGTATTAATCAGACTACCTTCAGGGGACTTATATGATGGAGGAGTGGGGATCCATACAGAGGAAGAATATGGCTCCAAATTTCTGATTGAAGAGATGCTAGAATATGATGAAGCTCTTTTAGAAAAATGGTCATACGGTCTTGATCGTATCTATCCAAGATTTTGTCCACATTTTGATCGTAAATTCATCGAAAAAATAGTTAATTCTAATCTTGATGATCTTTCATCATTTTTAAATAATAGCAATTAATTACTGGTATTTCCAAATAAAAGAGCAAAGTAACCGATATGTGATACTCCAAGGGATTTGTACAATTTTTGCGCAGGAAAATTTTGCTCTCCTGTAAAAATAATTATTTTGCGGATTTTGTGAATTTCTTTCGCATCTAATAGAAGTTGTTGCATGACTGATTTAGAATATCCTCTTTGTCTAAAGCTGGGCATGGTATAAACACCCCCAACTTGTCCTAAGTCCAAAGCTTTGGCATTTAAGTCAGCAATAGATACAAGTACATTCTCAAGGAACAGTCCCCAAATGATCTTTCTTTCAGTTTTTTCAAGAAATTGATTGAATAATTGTGTATCGGTCAAGTCATTAGGAAGGCCTTCTTCAATAAGATAATCGAGGCGCAATGGTTTCCATTGAATATAATCAGCTTCTGTTAAAAGTCTTACATTTTCCTGAGGCAAGAAATTGTGTTTATTTAACACAATGCTGTAAAGGATCTCCTTAGATGCGAAAACCTCTTTTTGGATGATTTTTTTATCCTTAAGATATTTCCAAAATGGCTCACAAAAATTCCAGTTTCCAACAACTCCTTTTAAAGGCATAGGTTCTTGATGACAAGCATCTAAGACTAAATCAAAAATAGCATCTCGCACTATTGTTTCTATGAGTAAGTTACCTTTTCGAGTGAGGCAAAAGACTCCTACTACTTGACCTTGAGAACGAATCAATTTAAAATTCCCCGAATAAGGGGCATCAGTCAGTGTCGGTCCATAATTTTCAAAGTTGCCCAATAAAAAAAGAATATAATTCTCATGCTGCTTCAAAAAATCAAACATTTCATCTTGAGAAGATGAGGTAACAGTTTCTACTGAATAAATCATTCTTATTCTCTTTTTGCGGTTTTACAAGTTAATCGAGTTATTTCTGCTGCTAAAGTTGCACTGCCATGCATTCTCCGACCTTTTTCATGAAATAAACGATTTAGCGGAATTTCAGTGACAATAAACCCCTCTTTTCCCTCCAAACTACGAGCAATTTCTGCACCGTCTGGATCGTAAATTACACTATGGCCTGGACAAACTGATGCACGATCGTTGTCCCAAATCCAATCAGCAGAGATAAGCCAGCAACGATTTTCGTGCGTTCGAGCAACAAACTGACTATAGTATGGAGGACGTTTTGCATAAGCATGATCCAGAGAGACTTTATTACACATAGGGGAAAAAAGAATGGTTGCTCCCTGCATTGCAAGAATGCGTGCAGGTTCAAAGTAGTTAGTATCGAGGCAGATTATAACTCCAAATGTAATACCTTTACTTGTAATAGGAAAAAAAGAAGTTCCTGAAGCAAAATAGTTGTGATAAAGGTAATGCTTTCTCTGAATACCAAGTAGAGTGCCATTTTCAATAATTGCAGCTGAATCAAAAATTTGATTACCAGCCCGTTCGTTAAAACCGACAATTACAGTTACAGCAAAATTTCTGAAGACTTCAATCCATTCTTGGAAATCTTGTCCTCCAACTTCTAGGGAATTTTTATGAGCTAAGTCTTCTTGAGCATAGTAGCCAGTTAAAGTCCCTTCTGGGAGGCATAAAAAATCAATATGCTTAGATGCAGCTTTTTCCAAGATGTTTTGCATCTGAGCTTTTCGAGCTTGAATGTCATTAGCGGGAGTATATTGGTAGGCTGCAACTTTAATCATTTTGATCTCATAGACTCTTTTTTAGCATACACATCTTAGATTCTTTTTCATATCATTCTCGTGTGAATTCAATTGAATATCTAAGTTTTTGATAAACTGGCAAGCCTTCCCAATTCATAGTGTGAAGCGTAATAAAAAAAGCCCATAGAATTATGGATTAAAATATAACAACCTCCACAAAATTTTGGAAATTTTTTTAAAGCTTTCTTCTTAGGACAATTATCATAAATATGAACAGGTACTGCTTCTATTTAAGGAGTATACCCCCTGCTGTTTTCCAAGGTGCTTGTTCCATCACCTGGGAGTCCCAGGCAACTTTCTCTTAGCCTACTCTCTGCGCTCGATTAGAAGAATTCAATGCATACGGGATGTGTATCGTAAGCGTCAAAACTAGCCATATTTTCCCAGTTTCATTAATCAGATATTCTCCATCCCAAATTAACAATGGGGGGTATTGTGACAACGGAACTAAAAAGAATAGAACAGGCTAGCTTAATTGAGCAGTGGCGCAGCA
>JAJTHR010000163.1 GCA_021298935.1 Parachlamydia sp.
GCGAGCAAATCATGGCTTTTATCAATGGCATCGCATACATTTTTCATTGTGATTGTAGCTATCGCTCGGGCAGGTTGGTAGCCGATGGTTTTATCGTGAAATAGGATGGCAGAAAGAATTCTATCTGTTTGCAAAGCCTCAAGGATCACTTGAAGGTGATTGAGAGACATGCCGAGTTCATGAGAAAGCGAGCGGTCGGTCAATGGGGGATCTCCTTTGGCAAACGCTTCCACGCAACGGTAAGTGATCAGCAAAGCAATCGCTTTGCTTGAAAGAGGGATTAGCTTTCTGTAGGGGATGAATAAGTCGTTTTCGATTTCGAATGCCATTTCGGCGCCCGCCAGCAGGATCATCCAGCTAAATTGCAGCCAAATTAGAAAAAGCGGAACGGCTGCAAAGCTCCCGTAAATGGCGCCGTAGCTGGCTACCCCAATTTGAAACTTAATGTAGATCCATTGCCATAATTGAAAGGCCGTACCCGCTATAATTCCGGCAATAAGAGCCGAGCGCAAATAGACTTTTGTATTGGGCATAAATAAATACACAAAGGTAAACAGGATCCAGCTTAAAAAGAAGGGAAATAGCTTTAATAAAAACAAAAGAAGCGGGCTTATCGCTTCCACTAAGTAGTAATCCTGGGCCTTTGCCGTAATTTGAGTGCTGATAAAAAGGTTTAGGCTACTTACGGTGACTAAAAAAAGGGGAGCGACCAACATGGCAGCGAGGTAATCGCTCATTTTGCGCCCATAGGAACGTGAAAGAATTGTTTTCCAAATGGAATTTAATGCCGTTTCAATATTACTTAACAATCCAAAAACCGTCCACAACAGCGTAAGAATACCCACACCTGCAATGACTCCTCCCTGCACAGTTTGCAGCCATGAATAGGAGAAATGAATCAGCTTGTCAACGAGCTCTTTATGCTCGTAGAATTGTTGATTGAGTTCAAATTCCAGTGCTTTCTCCACGCCAAATCCTTTTGCAATCCCAAACAAAACGGCCAATACAGGGACAATGGATAAAAGCGTATAAAAAGTCAGCGCAGAAGCTTTCGAATAGCAATCGTCTTCAATAAATCCCCTGGCAGAATCATACAAAACCCGCAAAAACCTTTTAAAAAAAGTGGGTGGAAGCTGTTCATGATGAGAAAGGGGCGGGGGAATAATTTCTTCAGTTTCAGACATAAATTCATCATTTATAAAAAACTCTCTTATACCAAAATGAATATTTAATGAGTTAGGAAAAGGATTTCTCCTCCAAACAAACTAAAATGGCTCTTTAATATATAATAAAATGGACGTTTAATTCATAATTGCGTATCATGATTTAATCAAAAAAAGGTATAAAAAATGGAATTTTCATTAAAAACGATTGTATACTCATCAGCTAATGGAGTAATTGGAGCGGCCGCTATTTATCATACAGCCAACCGTTTTGAGTGGCTGACCGCCTTTGCTGTCGGCATGCTAGCAGGAACGTTAATGGGTGAACAGGCCCTTTCAAAAATTGAAAATGGCTATGTACCACGCAATCCCTTGGCTTGGACTGAACAAGACGATTCAAAAGTACGCTTAGAGGGCGTTAAGCAGCTCACAGGCTCCACACCTGGAATCATCACGACAACCATCAACGCCTATGCCCTCAGCCTTATTCAAGAGGCTCTACCATCCGAACCATTCGATTTGTTCGTTTATTTTTCAGCATTTTCCTTAGGGTATCAGCTAGCTAACTTTTTTTGCCTGGATCAGTTGAATAGAAACAAGCAGGCTAAAGTAGGAGAGATCGCTCAAAATCTAGTTGTTTAAGGTGGTTATCATTAAAAATCTGCTTTTAGTTTTGATGGTGATAGTAGGGTCAGCTGCAGCTGAAGAAACGCTGACCAAAAAAGTCAAATACGAAGCTTCCCTAAGTTATACACTTTGGGCGGGAAAGGAATGGTGGTCAAAAATAGAGCCCCATTCCCTCTATCTTGGCGGGCTGCCTTTGAAAAACCAGGGACATTTTGATAAAATCAAAGAGCTTGGCGTGACTCATGTCATTTCCCTGGTGGAAGATTTCGAGTTAGAAGAGGGTTGGTCGCATCAGCCAGTCCAAGGCTCTGAATGGATGGATGCGGGCATTCATGTCACACATATTAAGGCCATTGATTTTTGTCCTTTGACACAAGAGCAGCTTAAGGAGGGGATTGAAACTCTTAGTTCTCTCATAGCAGAAGGACATGTCGTCTATGTGCATTGCAAAGCAGGCGTTGGGCGCAGCGCCTCGATTGCGGTGGGTTTTTTGATGCAAGAGCACGATTTAACCCTGGATGAAGCGATCGCTTTTGCCAAACAATATAGGCCGCACATCAACTTAAATGCATACCAGCAAAAAGCCATTCAAAGCTATTTTTCCCAGGAAGAAAATGACGGGGAAGAAATTGAAGTGGAAGAGAGCTTTTTTTTCAATCAACCACTTGTCGCAACCGAAGAAAGTTTAGGGAAAGCCCTTTCCGACATGCTTGATTATGTCATTGAAGGGTTTACTTACGAATCTAACCAGTATCCATCATTTATGGCCGATTGGTCGCCAGGGATTCATGTAGAATCGACACTTGCAAGAAGGGACCGTTATCTTCTGAACCACCAAGGAGACGCTGATGCAGCTGTGAAAGCCGCTGTTGAAAAAAATCATAGCATTGCCAGAAAGTGGAAAAACATCGTGGCTTCCCATATTCCATTTATCGGTGCACCAGCCAACTATACAGTGACATTGTGGCATCAATTACGTGAAATAGCCCTTATTGCATCCCTTTACGGTCACCCGATGGATGAAAAAACCAAAGCTGAGATACTCCTGTGCCTCGTGCAGGGAAATGCCATGAAAGGGCCCGCCCAGACAATTGACCTTCTGGCCAAAGCAATTGCCAAGAAAATCCTAGTTGAGGCTGGAATATGTTGCATTCCAGGTATTCCATTGCCAACTCATCTCATTTTTAATTACCTGACGGATAACTCGGCGAAAGTTTCCACCTATGCCATCGAGGTATTTGGAGGAGAGAACGCCAAACCCTTTCAAAATGACAGCCGCTAAGTTGAGGCTAGCAATGGCAGCTATGGGGAAACCTGAAACAAATTGGGGAATTGTGTCTTGAATTAGGTGTTAGAGGATAAACTCTTTATCGACACATTACACCAGATGGCTCATTACGAAAGGATGGTAAAAAAAATATTTAATTTAAGACAATCATGATAATTAAAAAAAATGAATATTTAGTGAATATTTTCTTTTATTTTATTATTTCCATTCCTATAACAGTAATTAATTTTAATAAAATTAGATTAAAAAATTTAAAGAGAGCCAGTTATGTACCATCCTTTGATGCCTTCACCAAAATTCTTAAATACAGAAGTGGCAACTCAATTCGTTCAATCTTGTTTATTTGTTCCTACAATTCCTGCTAAAATTACGATGTTTGTTGCAAGTATAATTGCACGTAACATTCCATTAATTCCACCATTGCACAAAATTTTGTATCTACCATCTAGTTTAGTTTTTTCTGTAACAGGAATTCAAGCTCCAGAGTGTGAAAAAAAATTGCGCAGAATTGGCTGTATGGCACCTGTGGCGGGCATTGCGCTTGCAACTTTCGCTGCACATATAAGTTACTTATCATTCTCATCTGCTGCTATAAAAGGAGTCATTTTTGGTGTACATAGCGCTGCTATGATGATGTTTACTGTATCGCCTGCTAGCTGGTCTGGTCTGATAACTTTAAGAAGTTGTCTTCATGGGCTGCTCATAGACCCATCTAAATATAACATTGAGTCAACAGAACTTCGTAAAATCAATCAAACAACCGAAAATATTACAGCCCTTACATTTGCTATTTCAGCAATTGCTTTGAGTGTAATATGTGCAAATCCCATTTTAGCTAATGCTATTGCCTATCCAATAGCCACGAATGTTGCAATCGCATCTACACGTTTTCTAATGAGTCGCGCACAAAAAATTGCCGTATTAGAGTGAAAAATTTTCAGATAGTTTGCCATGGTTCAAGGCTAAATAACATTTTTTTCCTTCCGAGGAGAAAGAAAAAAAAATGTTCTCCTATCTATAGATAATTTTAGCTATGTCGAAAAATTCTTATTAATCAAAAATAGCTATTGATTATTTTCATGACTCGTATTTTTATTTTGACCTTTGTCATAATAAAAATACGAGGGGATTAACATGCTTGACCATATTGAAATGATTATTGGTGCATGCCTGGTTTAGATCAAGCTCGTTGCTGAAAAGAGCGGTATTTCACGAGACAACATATCTAGAATGGAAAACGGAAAACGAGTGATTAGTGAAAAGGTCGCCAAAAAAATAGCTGAGATACTTATGTGTCCTTGCGGTGAGAATGCGTGAATTTAATTTTCTATTCCCGTAAACTGTTTTTCCTTAACCCCAATTATGTTTATGGATATAGCTGATAAAATTCGCAAAATAGAAGCCCTCATTGCAGGAGCTAAAAGTGATGGAGA
>JAJTHR010000243.1 GCA_021298935.1 Parachlamydia sp.
AAAGTTGGCTTGTCAGCGCTTCAGATTTAAAAGATCTTTTCGAAGTTGATATCTTTGAATATCAACAAGGAGAGATCTTTTAAAGATGAAGGTGATCACAAGTCAAATTTATGATTTTAATTTCGGGAAATGGTATTATGTTGTTTAATGCTGAAGAGGCTTTGGCTTGCGGGCTGTCTGCATGGGCATGTAAGTACCCCCCTTTCTCAACAAAAACAATTTTTTCATGGTTGAATGTTCCGGATCGTTTTAAATCGTCAGAAACTTTTCCAATTTGATTAAGGAATTTAACTCAACAAAAGGTTTTGGAATTGCGTTAACCATAAACCTCCTCTTTAAGAATTTGTTTGTTATAATATAAATAAAAACAATGGTAAAATTATGCCTGCACTGATTCCCTTTCTCGATACGCTTGAAACTGAAAAAATAATTCAAAAAATTGATGAACTTCGTCGTTTTTGGTCCAAACGTTATTCAAATTTCTTTACTTTAGGAACGGCCCTTTACCTGGACCGTAAAAACCCTCAATTTGACGCTTATGGGTCAAGCCTTGAGTCAATGAATTTTTTTATGCAGCTTCATTTTGATTTTTTGTATAAGAAGCTGCTTGAGGTTCTTAAGAAGGAATTACAGCAAGAGGTGCAGTTCGAATCCACCCTCGCTTTGCCCGGCTTTCATATTTTCCTGGCCAGCCCCGATTTTGTGGGCAAGGGGGGAAGCATCCACTTCGACTTACAGTATTTGCAAGCAAATTGGGATCAATATAAGGCAGTCGATTTCAACAACCCGTTGAGTTTTACACTGACCCTTGCTCTTCCTCGCTTAGGTGGGGGGCTTTACTTCTGGGATCAACTGTATGACCCTACCAGCCCCTTTGATATTGAAACTGAAACCCAAAGGCTGCACCGGCATTTTCTTCCCTATGAGGTAGGGAAAATGGCGCTTCATGATGGCAAGCTTCTTCATCAAATTGCTCCAGCATCAGAATATGATGAACAGGACCGACGCATCACAATGCAAGGGCATGCTTTATTTTGCGATGGCTCTTGGCGTCTTTATTGGTAATTAATAATAAACTAACATTCAATTATTTGAATTTTTAATTAATTGTAAGATATAATAAACGTATTAATTTAAATTAAGGTTTATTATGTCAGTTCAAAATAGTGCAAATCCTTCTGATTCAAATTGGTTTAATGTCAATGTTCAAAATTCTCAACAGACTGACAAAGAAGAATCTAAAAATGAAGAATTCGATGAAAATGCTTTAAAAATTGCAGCTCTTGCAATCGGGGGATTTGCCGCGGCAGTCGGCTTTACAATTGGCGGGATGAAAATTGCCCATCAACACTGGGTTTCCAATCTAAAGACCAATACATCTGATATAGGAGAAGAGGTTAGAAAAACCGAGGTGACAAAACCTTTCGCCAAGGATGACATCGCTGTTCGACCCTCCTCTAAAAATAAAGTTGAAACTGTTGCAGCCTCTAATTTGATTGCTACACCCACAAATCATAAATACAATCGCGTCTTTTACGTAGGGGACAGCTTAAGTGAAAAAGGACGTTTTTATCAAACTTCTCATTTCTATCGCCATGGTGGATCCGGCTCAAAACATCGCTTCACGAATGCTCTTAATTGGGCTGATTCATTTGATACCCATTTAGCTAATACCGGAATCATTGATTCAATCAAAAAAACACAAAAAATTCGGGATAATGCCGACATTTCTGATCTTCTTATTACTAGGCCTCAAGATAATAAGGAAAAATTCAATATTGATACGCAAACGGCAATGCTTTTGAATAACCGCATTATTTCAAAAAATTATTCCGAAGGGGGAGCCACAACGGAATTTACAGGTTTGATTAACCATGTAGCTCTTAATAATTTAGAAAATCTACGTGATGAATTACTCCAAGACAACCAAGCCATGACGGATGAGGAAAAAGCAAATACACTTTGCTTTGAATGGACAAGCGCCAATGACATGATAACTGTCCCCGATATCCTGAGAGGCATTGGCCAAACTTCCCTATCAACCGAAACTGCTCAAAGGGTTGTCAAAGTAAGAATGGAGAATGTGGATGAAATGTATAAAGCCGGTTTCCGAAAATTTGTCCTGGTCAATTTGCCTGATTTGTCCAAAACACCTCGATTCCGCCGTTCAACTGAAGAGCAGAGCAATCTGGCATTTGAAACAACAAATACGCTTAACGGCCTGATGGAAGAAGGGGTTAAAACCCTTCAAAACAAGTATCCTGATGCCAAAATTGTCCTTTTTGATATTAATGAATTATTTAGCGACCTTGTGAGCAATCCAGGTGATTATGGCTTTAATGCTGAATATAATCCTGTTCTTACCAATGACTTTTCTCGCCCGGTAAAACGCGATGAGATGTTATTTAAAAATGATCCGATTCAGGGGAATATCAACTACAAGGTATTAGACCCTTGCGGGCAAGAACGAATGGGATTCATTTCTTATGATTCCCTTCCTATGGGGCAGCCCCTCGATCAAAATTTACTGACTCAATTGATGCCCTCTATTCTTGAAATAACAAATGAATGCGGCCATACAAGCACGGACCTTTTTGAACCTCTAAATGAGACAAAAGCCTATCAGACCTTTATGCAAGAAAATGGGCAGGGAGGAGTGACAATGCCTTCGGTCAAAAAACTCTTTTTTGACGATGTGCATCCCACTTCTCACATGCATCATCTGATTAAAGAGAATGTGGATAAGTTTTTGAAAGCAAATAATTTTGAGTACTCGTCCCCCCTCACAGAAGAGAAAGTTCCCCGAAAATTACGTGTACTAAAATCTCAGCCTAAAGCAACGGAAGCACCCAGCTTCTGGGCCTCATGGTTTTCAAAGTCATAAGGGACAAAAGTGCAACCTTAATATAATATCCTCATAATGAAAGGCCGCTATTGGCCTTTCATTTTTTTAAGAATTTTATATCTGATTACTTGTTTAATCGTCAAATTATACCATTTCCCAAAAATAAAACCATAAATTTGGCTTGTCAGCGCTTCAGATTTAAAAGATCTTTTCGAAGTTGATATCTTTGAATATCAACAAGGAGAGATCTTTTAAAGATGAAGCGCTGACAAGCCAACTTTATGGTTTTATTTTTGGGAAATGGTATAATTTGCCAAAAAGCCCAGCAAACATTGTGGAAAACGCAACAACCCCAGTATGAACTGGCAATACAAAAAAAGTGAGTGCTTTGTATCCACTTTGTTCCTCTGAAAAGAACTTAAGCTTTACATTCCCTTAAGGATCCCTTATTAAGGAGATATTCATAATAAGGGGTCCCTCAATGACAATCAATATTGCAATTAATGGTTTTGGAAGAATAGGCAGGCTAGTGTGCCGGCTCGCTAGTTTGCATAAAGATATAAATGTTGTCGCCATTAACGATCTCGTGCCGGCTGATAACTTAGCTTATTTGTTAAAATATGATTCGACGCATGGCCGATTTAATGGGGAAGTGGCAGCCAACGAGAATTCGATTACGGTCAACGGTGATCAAATAAAAGTTTTTTCTGAAAAAGATCCGCAAAATCTTCCCTGGAAAGATTTGGACATTGATTATGTCGTCGAGTCAACCGGGCTCTTTACAACCTCAGAGCTTGCTGGCAAGCATTTAACTGCCGGTGCGAAACGGGTCATTATTTCCGCACCTGCAAAAGGAGAAATTCCCACTTTTGTAATGGGAGTCAATGAAAAAAACTATGATCCCCAAAAAGATACCATTGTTTCTAACGCTTCCTGTACGACAAATTGCTTAGCCCCTATTACCAAAGTGCTTTTGGATAAATTTGGCATTGAAGAGGGTTTGATGACCACTATCCACGCCATGACAGCTACACAGCCTGTTGTCGATGGGCCTTCTAAAAAAGACTGGAGAGGGGGACGGGGTGCCAGCCAAAATATTATTCCTGCATCTACCGGGGCTGCCAAAGCCGTCGCTCTTTGTTTACCTGAAATCCAGGGAAAATTGACCGGTATGGCCTTTAGAGTGCCGACTGAAGATGTTTCTGTCGTTGATCTGACAGTACGTTTAAGTAAGGAAACGAGTTATGATGAAATATGCAAAGCGATGAAAGAGGCGTCGGACGGTCCCATGAAAGGAATTCTTTTGTATTGCGATGAAGAGGTTGTTTCTTCCGATTTCATTGGCAGCACTTATTCTGCCATATTTGACAAAAACGCAGGGATTGCTCTCAACCCCACATTCTTCAAAATAGTCGCTTGGTATGACAATGAAATGGGATATGCGGCCCGCATCGTCGATTTACTAATTTATATGGCTAAGCACGAAAGGACTGTTGCCGTCAATTAGCCATATATGTAAAATGGTTTTGAGTTTTTGAATTGGCAAACATATTATACATTTTTCGAAAAAAGTTTTGCCAAATGGAGATCGCTGATCATGCGAATGAATCAGCATTAAAGAATTAACTACTAGGGTATAAATAACCCGTTTCCCAACTTGTTAGGGTGTGAATTAAAAAAGTTTTTTTTAAAATAGTTGATAAATGTTGCAAAAGAGGCATCTTCACGATTTTGGTAAACCGCTGTAAGCCTCAAGCCTCTATTATAAGTTCCTAAAAAGGGACAAAAAAATTAAAAAGTTTAAGTTTAAGTTTTTGAATGAATATATTTAATTATCTTCCTTTTATTTAAATTAGTTAATTGCTGTTTTAAAAAAGCTCTGCTATTCACTTTCCGTCTGAAGCTTTGGCTTCAATTGAGTTGGGTTATGAACGCTTAACAATGGAAAAACGAAAGTGGATTTTACAAGAGAACCCATTATAGAAACCATCATTACTCCGAAAGAAGGGTATAAATTGGTGGTCCGCACAAGCAAAGGAACGTCCCAAGAAGAATACTTCGTGGATGCAGTTGAAGTCGTCTCCTTCGGTCATGCCCATTTTTTTCGCTCACTTGAAAGGCCCAAATCATTTCTTGTTCCCGTATCCGACTACGAAATTTTAGAGGTGCGTGAACCGCGCATGGTCCTAAAAAATGCAGGTTTAGATCGCTCCATTAAGATTGGTGGGGGAAGAGAAGGAACGCTAAAGGCTCCGCGGGAAAGTGAAAAAGAAGTGGATGAAGCGCATAAAATGGAGCCGCTCAGCCAGGCTGAATCTTCTGAAGAGAATGGAGAAGGCAAGCCAGAAATTCGATTGGATAAAAAGCGGGACCGGCGCAAAAATTATCGCAAGCGCAGAGGTGGAAAAGGGGAAAACAAGGAAGAAGGCAAAGAAAGTCCTGAGATTCCACCGCTTGAGGATGAAAAAATCAACATTCCTCCTCCAGAAGAAGGAAAAGAAGGCGAGCCTATCACACCTCTTTCACCAGGCATGCTCTCTTCTCTGTTGCAGCCTCCTCCGCAGTTGATATCTGAGACGATCAATAGATATAGGGAAAATGCCCTCTTTAAAAGCGCCTTTTTTCTAGCGGAAGAAGATGATT
>JAJTHR010000304.1 GCA_021298935.1 Parachlamydia sp.
ATCTCAGACGTTCGATCTCTTGATTCTTTCCAGTCCAAGAGCGATGGGTAATATTTCCCGAATTGAATTTGGCATAAAAAGAACAGCTGGTATTTGGACAGGCAAATTTGCAATAATCATTCATGACGTTCGTAGTTTCTCCCTTATCTTGGTGGATAAAATGAACTACGATACGTCAATTTTTTATTTTATTTAAGCACTTCGTTAATATTCTTCCCGTCTACCAAAAAATTAAATATAGAATTGCAATGATAAAAATTGAAAGCATTAATAAAAAGAATAATATTTCGGAAAAATGAAATATTAAATAAATAATAGCAGTTTCAAAGAAGGATGTTATGGAATAAAAAGAATTTTTTATACTATCTAAGAATCTCTCTTTTATCGAATAATGATTTTCTTTGGAAGCAGTAATCGCTTCTTGGTAAGTCTCTTTTAAATAGATTGTGAGTTCTTTAGGATTAAAATTTATAGAGTTAGGGTTAGGATTTCGTTTATAATGAAAATAGGTGAGATTATTTGCATCATATGAAATGCTCTCTACACTTCCATCATAATACGGTGAATCACCAGTAAAAAATCTTCTTGTTCGGCAAAGAAGGCTAAATTTCAATCTGCTAGGCGGAAAAGGGTATTCTGCCAAATGGATTTTAATTTTGTCATTAGAATTTATTGTATGGATTAGTTCTTCAGTAATTTGTAAAAAAAGTGATCTAGCAGCCTTTAAACTTAGTGATGAATATAACGTCGATTTTAAACGAATTTCTGAAACAATTGAGGTTTTTTTCCAAGGATCTCTCCAGGCAATGGACTCAAAATATAAACCATGCTTTATCCTCATTTTTTCGCAAAATTTAAAAAGTGTCTGATCAAGTTCATTTTCGAACTCTTCAAATTCATGAATGGCAGGATTGCTTATAGGCGAGAGAGCATTTAATTCAGTCGCTTCTTCAAGGAATTCAGCAAAATGAGTAATAATATTATTACTATAATTGAATTCGTAAAATGGATCAGTGCGTGTGTATTCCAGTTTCATTTTTCGTGGGCTTGAATGATCAAGCCAAATCCAGGCTTTATCAATACTACCGTCGTTAAATGTTCTATGATCTGTAGATCCCCTAACAAATTCAATTTGAATAGCAATTTTATCTGGAGTTAACGCTCCTTTAGTTTCATGAAAAATTCCTTCTTCAAAGTAATGAGAAATACGTGGGTTTGCCTGAATGGCTAGGATAAGTTTATCTCTCACGGCTAAAATAAGTGCTCTTGCTTCGTCTAGCGTTGCATGGCGAAATGCATAAAATTCCAGTTCTTCTTTAAAGTAATCACGGAAGTTACCACCCCAAATAACCATTTTAATTTCATATTCCTTTTTCATTTGTTCATCAAAAGCATTAACAAATTCTTTCATTTCCTTTTCGTATTGCTTTTTTTCATTCGTTTCTGCAGATAAATGAGTCGATAATATAGCAATAAGGATGAAAAACAAATTTTTAAAAATCATAAAAACCTTTATTCAAATTAACATATAGATTAGTCTGTATGGTGTTTAAATGAAATAGACAAAAATCAAAAAAACTTATTGAATAAATTGATTTTTATTTTTGTTCTTTATTTCTAAAATTTATAGGATTTCAAAATGGTAAATGAAAGTTCGATTGTTTTGCCCTCAAAAAGATTTTGGAGTAATTACCAAATAATGCTAGGTAGTGTTTTTGGGGGGGCATTAGCAGGATTTTATCTTCTCAGCAAAAATTACAGTGCAATGGGGCATGAATTATTAGCAAAAAAAACATTGCGAGCTGGCTTTACAAGCTTCCTGTTCTTTTTGCTTTGTTTGGCCTATACGCCAGACATGGCTACTGACCATTCAATCCCATTCCTGTTATTAGCCCAACCTCTGCTAGGAGGAAGCTATATTCTTTTTGAACACTATAAAGTTTTTTATCAAAAAAACTTTATAAAAAAGATTTTGGCTTATCTTTTACCTACCTTGTCGTTCCTTTTCATAGCTCCTTTTTATATTCCGGCTGAATGGATTGCCCAACTCCCTACTACTTCGCAAATTCTAATGCCTGCTGGAATAATACTGTCCTTTTATTACTCTCTGCAATGGGAGCATCTAAAAAATAAAATCAAAGGAAATAAAGGATCGAATTGGAAGCTGTTTGGAATTGCACTAATGGGAATAATTTTGCAATTGAGCATTGCCTTTATTGCTTTTTCGCTACTATAGGCTTCTTGCCAATCTTATAGAATAGTGCTATTTCCCTTAAATTCCTGACAAAAATATTTTTTGATTTCATTTTTAAATCAAAACACCTTGATGTAAATTTATTTATTTGTATTTACACAGTGACGCTTAAAAATGAAATTTTTTATCCACCAAGACATTCGAATTGCTCTTGAAAAATGAGCGAGTACAGTCCTGTTAGAATGGTTTTTCGGTCTCACATTATTCTACTTACCTTTGAGGTATCCGTTCACGGAGGGGGTATCACCAGTCAAAGTTAGTTTAGTCCCCCTTCCCAGCGATCGGCGTATTCATTAGCCGTTCACACGCAATCCAACAAAACTTTTTCTAAATTTAAATTTTCTTTATGCAGCACCTTTTCATTTTAATTCATCATCTCATTGAAAGCTATATACAACAGCTATATTCTCTCACTCAAGATCAAGCTCGGCAAATTCAAATCTTGAATCAGCAGCTACAAGCAGCTTTAACTGAAATCAAAGTTTTGAAGGAAGAAATCCAAGATCTGAAAGATCAGCTAAATACGAATTCATCAAATATTCCAAACCACTTTCTCAAAATCCTTTTCGAAAAAAACAACCAAAGCGTCAATCAGAATGCAAGCAAGGAGCTCAAAAAGCTCATCTTCGTGCATTAATCCCTCTTGAACAAGTGAAAAAAGTACATGATAATAGGCCCGACCAATGCCCAAATTGCCATTCCAATTTGTCTTCCAAGGCCGCTATACCTAAAGGCCTCATTTTGCCATCGGCCTTTGGGATATAGGTTCTTTTGGAGGGTTGTACGCGGTATGATCCGCAGTGAATTTTGTTATGTAAGTATGAAGATTTTCTTTAAGCCTTTCCCCATATTGTTTCCGTGTTATTCCATCTACTCCAGGGACTGCTTGCCGTTTAAGGGCAAGAAAACTGTTTCTAAGCAGATCTTTATTAACATGATGTAGAAGAGTTGTGAATCGTGCATTTTTATCTTTTACTGCTTTTTCACGCACGCGTTGCAGACCATTCGACGTGGATGTCGTCCAGCTCTGAGTCTGGGCCACGGTAGTTTGCATCATGTTCTCCTTGGTCAGCTGCCTTCCCCAACCGATCAGGCATATTGCCTGATGTTTCCAGGATCTCCCGGTTTCCGTGCAATAAGTGTCCATGCATGCTCAGGTTCTCCGACTGCGCCGAGACCCTCATCGACTCGCTATTATTGCCAATCTGGGTATTGCCTTCCGCTTCGCTTAACAGCGTCGGCTATCTGGAAGTTTGGATTTCGCAGCTCAATAGCTGGCCTGCATATTCCCCTGTCAACGCTTCATCTACACCTTTACAAGTGTAAACGCATGACTCGGATCCTGGATGGTTAGCTACTCCTTTCCTGTATAACTCTTTCATTTACTACTCCTTGCCGAGCCGACTTTGACCGGCGCACTAAGCGTCAAATGAACCCATCTTTTAACTATAAGTTTTAGCTATTCTTTGAGTCCAAGAAGATAAAAGACTTCTCAAACTCTAGAGGACCAACAAATCGAAAAAAAAGGCTAAATGTGTCATGAGATGGAACTCCACTCAAACATATTCCATACTGCTGTAGCCATTCTTGAATTTCCTTCACCCGATAGGCTGATTTCCACCCAATCATCTGCACCACAAAGGACCCCCCAGTATTGCAACTGTCACAATATCAAAAGGGAAAAACATTGATTTCTACTTTTTCTGGGATCAGGAAGAAGTGCAAAGCTAAGCATAATCGACGTCTCTTGTAAATTTTGAACCATTATAACTCTCCTAATTAAGGAGGTAAAGAATCCAAAATTTTGCTTAGACTGTCAAATTATTTCTTCATGCAATTTCTCTGGTGTTTCCAGCTGCTGAGTCTGCAGCTTTCGATGCCGAGTCGGAGTATTTTTGCATTGCCTGCATATATCCCTCAAATAAAGCTTTCGTTGCCTCGATCACCCCTTGTTCCTGGGTAAGTATTCCGGAAATAAATCCTGTTGCACCCTTAAGGGATCCCTCACATATTTGTTGCTTGAGGCTAACTTGTTGAGTCAACATTTGCGCATGTGTATGCCAAGCAGCGGTAGACGGGAAGAATATTAACGAAGTGCTTAAATAAAATAAAAAATTGACGTATCGTAGTTCATTTCATCAGCCAAGATAAGAGAGAAACTACGAACGTCATGAATGATTATAGCAAATTTGCCTGTCCAAATACCAGC
>JAJTHR010000343.1 GCA_021298935.1 Parachlamydia sp.
AAATCATGTTTTTGGTTATCTGAAAACTTCATGCCAAGGATGTTAGCAATATGCTTAGTAAGAGTGAAGAGAAAATAAAGAAAATTATTTATCACCTCGCCTCGTTTGCGTAGCAAATGGGCGAGGTGGTGAATAGTCACCTGGATTTAAAAAATTTTAATGAAAATGAATTAAAAGAGTTAGCTTTAGTATTTCCCAATGTAAAAGAAATTAATTTATGCGATTCCAGCCAAACACTGGAAGGAGCCTGGCTAAAGGCTCTCAATAAATTTAATCATTTAGAAAGCTTAAATTTAGTGGAAGTAGATTTAACGGAAAACGAACATTTAGATGCATTCAAGGAAATGGTTAAATTGAAGAGCTTAGAAGTAGATGAGCTACCCTACCAAGCTTTTCTCTCAATTTCGAAGCTCCCTCAGCTAGAGTATTTATATGCCATGGAAACAGGCGAAATGAGCGATCCGATAGCTTTAAGCAATGTGTTTCCCCATTTAAAAATTCTACTTATAGATAATTACTCACAAAATTTTTTAGAAAATTTGAAACTTGAGCATGTAGAAATCTTTGTCATTGAGTCGGCTGAAGAAAGTATTGAAAATTATGAATTCTTACATGATATGAAAAAATTAAATCAGTTGGAACTAGACCAGGGAAGCGATAAAATCCTTTCTCAATTGAAAGAATTAAAAACGCTAGAAATCTTAAAATTTAATGAATGCTCAAATGTCACAGATCGAGGAATTAACCAACTAAAAAATCTAGAAAATTTACAGGTTCTTCGATTGCCGGATAATGCGATTACAGATCAGGGTTTTAATGCATTATGTAACTTAAGCCAGCTCGTCACTCTGGATGCCTCCTCTCATCTATTAACAGACAAAAGCCTTCGAGGCTTGCATGATTTAAAAAATTTAAAAAGTTTAAGTTTAAGCCATGCAAATCTCACAAAAAAAGGATTGCTTGAAGTAGGCAAGCTGACTGCCCTGCGAACGCTTAACCTGACAAATTTGCGTTATCTAGAAAATGAAAGTCTGGACGATGCCTTGCAATTATTAACAAATTTGTCTGAATTGAAAAAAATAAATCTTGGGTTTACAACGGTAAGCGAACAAGGAATACATCTACTAAAAAATTTTAAAATGCTGCGCACTTTGGATTTATCAGGTTGTCAATTCACCGGCCAAAATCTTGATCTAACAGGATTTGAACAATTGAAAGATATTAACTTAACCGGCTGTACTAACCTTCAAGAGGGAGAGTGGCTCTCACAATTGGCTGTTAAATCATTGACTTTGAACTATACTTCCATAAATAAAGAATGGTTTGAAAAATTACGTTCCAACTCTTCAATTGAAAACCTGTTTTTGGATGGATGCAGGTTGACAGAAAAAGAAATTATTTCATTTGTCAATTCCCATCCACTCAACATCCTTTCAATCAGGCGTTCCACAATCAATTCAGAAATGCTGGAGGAGCTGCCCATTGAAAATTTGATTACCTGAGTGATACTCCGAGCGGCATTAAATCAAAGCTTCCGTACATTTAAGTGCAAGCCATTGACGAATAGTAAGACAAATGCCACTGGAAAAAAAGCAAGGACCCAAAAGCATAACCAAAATCTTGAACCATTATAGCTTAAGGTATACTCGGTATCTTTAATGACAAATGTACAGGCTGTCAGCAAAAGAACAAAGGCGATCGGAAAAAATACAATCACCCAAAAAATAAGCCAAAAAATTGAACCGCTGTAATGCAACCGAAATTGATTATTCATCTCTAACTCGCTTTAATTTTATCCCATGCTTTATTATATAAGAATCCTGCCTCGCCTAGATTTTTGATCATTTCTGATTTCTCAAAGATCTCTTTAGGCATAAACAGAATTTGATTATTTCTCAAGTTCTCCGGTAATTTATCGTACGCCGCTTGATTAGGAGTAAAGAAAAGTGAAAAAGCCATATTTTCCGCTGCCACTTCTCCATCCAGCATAAAATTGATGAATTCAAGGCCAAGTTCCGGATGAGGTGCCGTTTTGGGAATCACCATAAAATCCATAGAAAATGTCACTCCTTCTTTTGGATAGACGAATTGCACTGCCGGATTTTCATTCATCACTTGCAAAATATCGCCATTATAGCCATTTACCACCAAGTATTCGGCGCTTGCAATTCCTGCTTTATATTGCTCGCTCTCAAACTTAGAAAGGTTTTTTTTCCATTCGATAAGCAGCTGCGTCGCCTCATCAATTTCACCGGGATTGGTCGTATTGGCGCTATATCCAAGATAAATCAAAGCTTCACCAATCGTTTCGCGCACATCGTTAAGCATCGTCATACGCCCCTTGTATTCCGGCCGGCTAAAAATCCCCCAGGAAGGCTCAAAATTTTTCACTTTATCTTCACGATAGGCAACACCTGCTGATGAAACCATATAAGGAACGCCATATTTAAGCAGCGCATCCCCCGCCCTTTGCACATATTGAGGATCCAAGTTTTTTAAATTAGGCAATGAGCCGTGGTCAAGAGGCTGCAGCATGTCTTGGCGGCTCATGATGTCGACAAAATAATTGCTCGGAAATATGACATCATATCCTTCAGCGCCCAATTTAAGCTTTGCATACATGGATTCATTTGAATCGAAGGTATCTATAACGACTCTGCAATGACATTTCTCTTCAAAAGCTTCTATGATTTCAGGTTTGACATAATCGCTCCAGATAAGAAGATTAAGTTGCGGCTGAGAAGAGTTCTGGCAGCTTGAAAATAAAATCATACCGCAGAGGAGTGCAACTCCCTTAAAAAAAGCTAGGTTTTGCATTCAGTCATCCTTGGATAGTCGTTGAGTGAAAAAGATAATAATAAAGGTCATCAATAAAATTAAAACGGAAAGGGCATTGACAATGGGTGTCGACCCAAATTTAATCATGCTATACACATAGACCGGCAGTGTAGATGCACCCTGCCCCACTACAAAAAAGGTGATGACAAAATCATCGATGGAGAGCATGAAAGCAAGTAAACCGGCAGCCATTAACCCGGGGGCTAGCAAAGGGAGAAGGACGCGCCGTGTCAGCGTCCAGGTATTAGCGCCTAAATCCTGGGCCGCTTCGATCAGTGTAAAATCAAAATTTTGCAGTTTTGAAAGCATCACCATTGTCACATAACTTAAACAAAAGGTCGTATGCGCAATAAAAACCGTAAATAATCCAAGCTGAATGTTAATGGTGATGAAGAAGAGAAGCAGGCTGATCCCCGTTAAAATATCAGGAATGACAAGCGGTGTATAAATGAGAAAATAATGGGCTTTTTGCAAGCGGGTTTTATATAAATGCAGGGCAAAGGCGGCCAGTGTACCGAGGAATGTGGAGGCAACTGTGGCCGAAATCCCCACAATCAGGGAATTGCGCAGCGCCTGCCACATTTTATGCTCGTTCCATAACCTCTGGTACCATTTAAATGTGAAACCCAGCCACTCGCCACCAAAACGGGATTCATTGAATGAACTGATAAACAAGATCAAAATGGGGACATAGAGAAAAATAAGGACCACGATGGTAATGCTAAAACAAAGCGGGCTTTTTTTCATTCGCGATTTCTCACTTCGGCTTCAATCTTTTTCTGACGCCCAGATACAAGTAAAATACCCGATAGCGGAATGATAATCAAAAACGAGAGCAATGCTGACAAAGCGCTGGCCAGTGGAAGATTGCGGTCGACAAAAACCCGTTGTGCAATCTTATTTCCAATCATTTCGCTGCTAAATCCTCCGATAATGTCGGGAATGACGTAAGCACCGACGGCAGAAATAAAGACCATGATAATGGCAGTTATAATGCCTCTTCCAATCCCCGGAATGAACACTTTAAAAAAGGCAACGGACCTGCTTGCCCCGAGATCCAAAGCCGCTTCGACCAGTTGAAAATTAAATTTTGAAGCAGCTGCATAAATGGGGAAAACCGCAAAGGGCAAATAAGTATAAACCATGATCAGTATAACGGAAGGGATATTGTAAAGAAGAGAAGTGTCGGGGCCCACTAAATGCAAAAACACTAAAAACTTCTTTAAATAGCTTTCTGGATGAAGCAGCATTTTCCAGGCAAAAATTCGAATCAGGAAGCTGCTCCAAAAGGGCAAAACGAGTAAAAGCATGATTAAATGCCTGGACTTCGTTGATAAAAAAGTCATGTAATAGCCGACCGGCAAAGCCAGGACAAGGCAAAAAAAGGTCGTCAAGATGCTTAAGTAAAGCGTGCGGGTGATTAAAATGTAGTTATTCACGTCAAAAAGGCTTTGAATCGCTTCAAAAGACCATCCTTCTCCCACACCACCATAAATGGTCGCCGGTTTAAAAGAATAGGCATAGATAATGACTGTCGGAACCAGAAAAAAAAACAACAGCCAAAGGATGGTCGGCATCGTCAATGCCCACTCATTTTTGGGGGAATTATTCATGGGTGCTTTCCATTTTTTGGAATCTTTCCAGCATGAAGCCGTCGTCAGCATGCCACCAGATCCATACGGGATCTTCCCACCTGATCGGCGTCTCATCAAGTAGAAAGCGGCTGTGCTGCTGATTCACAGAAATTTTCCGGCCGCCCACTTTCACTCCAAAATGAGTATGATCACCCTTGTAGATGACATCTTCGACAATTCCTGAAAAAACATTATGAAGAGAATGCTGTGGAGGCGCTTCTTTAGAAATATGGATTTTTTCCGGCCTGATGCTTAAATGGACCGCATCTCCCTTCCCTAGCTGCTTGTCATTGAAGCAAAGGATAGGATGAAAACCCTCTGCGTCAACTAAGCAGTAGTCCTTCTGCGCCTGCTCCGCCATGAGGCCGTCGATGAAATTGGTGTCCCCAATAAAATCGGCCACAAAGGTACTTTTGGGGGTTTCATAAATTTCAATCGGGGTGCCCAATTGTTCCAGACGCCCCTTATGCAAGACGGCAATGCGGTCGCTGACGGCCATGGCTTCCGTCTGATCATGCGTAATAAAAATAAAAGTAATCCCTACCTCATCATGAATGCGGTCGAGATCAAGAAGCATTTTTTGGCGCAGCTTCAGGTCAAGGGCAGCCAGAGGCTCATCCAGGAGAAGAATTTGGGGATGGTTGATGAGGGCCCTGGCAATAGCTACACGCTGCTTTTGACCGCCGCTGATCTGATCAGGTTTTTTGTGCAAATGCTCCCTCATTTGAATGAGGCCCAACATTCTCTCCACTTCCATTTCAATTTCTTTTTCAGGCCTTTTCGCGATGCGCAGGCCGAAAGCGATATTTTCCCAGATGGACAAGTGGGGAAATAAGGCATAATTTTGAAAGACGGTATTAATTGGTCTTTTATTTGGAGGAAGAGAGGTGATGTCCTGGCCGTCCAGATAAACTTTTCCCTGATCCACAGTTTCAAAACCGGCAAGGATCCTCAAAAGTGTCGTTTTCCCGCAACCGCTCGGACCTAAAAGAGAAAAAAACTCTCCCTTTTTGATTGAAAAAGAAATATTTTCAAGCGCCTTGCTTGTTCCAAAACTTTTTGAAACATTTTCAAAAACGATGCTATCGACCATTCCACCTCAAAAAATTTATTTTTTACTTAAGATGCGCGCATCATAACAGATTTGATCATGACAATACAATTTAAATGATCTTGAAAAATATCTGTTTTTCCAGCAAAAATAGCGGCCACAATAGGTTTCCCCATGATAAAAAAATTACTACTCTTTATGGCACTGCTAAGCGTATCCTCCGGGCTGCAGGCTGAAATCCTCGGATTCGATGTGAACTTGATAAGCGGCTACAGGCAGGATTCTTTTTCCGAAAAATCCAATTTAAGCAAGACATCGCTGAAGTCCGCTCAGGCTCTCCAGGCAGTGGGCAAAGCCAAAATGACATTTTTAAATTTTTTTATTTTTGCCGAGGGCTCGGCCGGAAGGGTATTTTCAGGCCGGTTAAATGAAACAGGCTCTTATTTGGAAGGGCACTCAAAACTTAAAAATGGCAAAATAAACGCTTTTAAAGCGGGCGCAGGCTATTATTTTAACATTATCCCCTTTTGTGATTGGGTGCGGATCGGTCCCATGGCTGGCTGGTCATTCGATCAACAAATCTACCATGGAAGCTGCCGTTCTTCATCCGCCCTTACGAAATATAAAAATACCTGGAAAGGACCCTGGGCGGGTCTGGATTTTGGTTTTCAATTGTGCGAATTTTCTCTGCATGCAAGCTATGAATACCACTTTGCACTTTGGAAAGCGGAAAGGGATTTTAAGGACTTTAGCCTCCTCGAGGGCCGTATCCACTCCAGCCATTCATATGGGCAAGTGTTGAGCCTGGAAGGAAAATGGAATTTCAGCCTTTGCTGGTATCTTGGAATGGAATTAAAGGTTCAGGAATGGCAAGCCAGCAAGGGGCGCTGGAAAAATGCTGCCCGCTGCTTAGGGCTCCTTTCGACTGCTGAGCGCAATAAAGAGGCCAAATGGCGATCATTGGCCTTGCAAGGAGAAATCGGCTTTAATTTTTAATAGATCTAATTTACAATTTATTATAAAATGGTTTTCAAAACGAGGAGTTAATATGAATGATAAAATCTATCAAGCATTAAATGAGCAAATTAAACACGAATTTTATTCTGCACAGCTCTATCTTTCAATTGCCTCTTATTTTGAAAACATTCCCCTTGAAGGTTTTTCAAAATGGTTTAGAAAGCAGGCGGAAGAAGAGCGCGAACATGGAATGAAAATCTATCAGTATATTCTCGATCGCAACCGCCATGTGCAGTTACGGGCGATTGATCAGCCTCCCGCCGAATTCGAATCCATTGAAGCAATATTTGCCAAGTCCCTAGAGCATGAGCGCAAAGTCAGCCATTGGATCAACGAAATTTATGAAATGGCTTCACTAGAGAAAGACCATGCCACCCACATTTTTCTTCAATGGTTTATTACTGAACAAGTCGAAGAAGAAAAAAATGCGCAAGACAATCTCGATCAAATTCGTTTGATTGGCGACGATAAAGCCGCTCTTTTTGTCCTCGATCAAAATTTTGCTCAAAAGAGTAGTTAATGCATGCTTCCTAGTCTTTCCGCCACTTCTGTCCGCTTGACGACAGCTTGGGTGTTTCAGACTACGATTAAAATCGCCACTTTTGTGGCGATTGCCCTGGCAGCCCTCATTTCTCTAAAATATCTTTATGATAAGATCCATTTAAGGCCTGTGAAAAACAACACTTTTTCCCTTTCTCAGTTGGGCGTCAATCGCATCACGTTCGACCAGTTAGCGGCAAATACAATGGCTTTTGAAGCAAGGCTTCCGTTCCCTACCCAATTGAATAAAATTGAAAATTTAGTGGCGCAAGGGTTGGCGGACAAACTGGACATTGAGAGCCAGGCCAACGCAACACGCCCAATCCTGCATCAAAAAACGGTGCAGCTGATCAATGACTTTTTAGAAATAAAAAGAAGGGATGGCACAGCGATTGAGCAGGCACTGTATTCTGAAATGACGCAAGAGCAATTTATTGATCGTCTCTTAATCAAGCGTCCGCTTGTTTTCCATCTCAATACAGACAAGTATTTATTGCAAACAGCCGAACAAGGCAGTGGGGGATTTGAAGCGATTGGAAAAGAAGGAGAGGCTTTGCCCCTCACACTACAGAACTATCTCTCTTATGATGAAATGCAAATTTCTGCATTGCTCGGCGTTTCTACGCCCACCTATTTTATCAATAGCGGCAAAAGATACAATCGCGGCCTCCTTTCTCAAGAAGACTATCAAAAAACAGGCGTTTATGTCGGGCTTGTGGGTGCCCGCTTTGAAAGAGAAAATCTGATGGAATGGCAGCACATGATCGTAACCCCGAACCAAAATACCCCTGAAAATGGGTATGGGGAAGAGGCGCCAAGTGCTTATCAAAAGATGTGGGCTAATTTTTATGGGTATCCCTTAAAAACCTTTGAAGAGACCAGGCAGGATCGTTCTGGGCGGTACCT
>JAJTHR010000072.1 GCA_021298935.1 Parachlamydia sp.
AATTCTAAAAAAAAACACCGTTTATTAAAAATTTTTTTTGATAATAATTCAAAAAAGTTTCAGATTGAGGTTAACAGAGAATTTTTTCAACAAGTGCCTGCGGGCATTTGATGAAGAAATGAAGGTAGGGCCACCAGCTGTATCGATAGCCCTATCTGCTATAATACACCCCAAAAAGGAGGAATATATGAAAAAGGTTAGCCTATTTTTTTCTCTCTTATTATGTTGTTTTGTAACATCTTCTGTTTTTGCAGAAAACTATGAAGGTTCTTACAATACAAGCGCCGATCAAGGTGCAAATTTTGTTGGCAACGATGATGGTCAATTTGCTGGACGTATGGATAATCAGTATTCAGGACGTATGGATAATCAATATGCTGGACAGTATGATGGACAGTATGATGGTCAATTAAGTGGTAGTGGAGAAGGTTGCTGCGCACAACAACCATGCTGCCCTCCAGAAAGAAAAATGAATGATTGCTACTGCCTCTATTGCAAATATGAGCCTTGCTATTACAATAAATGGCATTGCAACTATTGCCCACAGTACAGTCAAAAGCGTTGCTGCCGCATGGTACCTCAGTACTATGAAAAATGCTACTGCAGATATGTTCCTCAGTACTACACTAAGACATGCTGCCGTCAGTGCCCACAGTACTACTCTGTAACACAGTGCCGCTACGTTCCTAAGTATACTTGCGAACGTTGCTGCCGTTATGTTCCTAAGTACTACTACAAGCACACCTGCCAGCCTTCTTGCCCAGCACCTTGTGCTGCTCCACAAGCTTGCTGCCCTAACTAATTGCTCAGGTAATTTTTTCGTCTGCCAGGCATCGTTTTAAGATGCCTGGCCTTTGCATTAACTATCTAATTCAAGAAACATGCCATCATAGAAATCTGCCGGCTGAATTCTGCTGAGGGTTGCAAGTTCTGTAGAATTTAATTCGCCTAACTCTTCTAATCCGGTATCATCATCAGAGCCCATCTGCAGGGCTTCTCGTGAAGCATTGAGTGAAATTTCTCTAAAGCCTGTCTGCAAGTGCCTTTCCCTGTTGTTAAGGCCTCTTTCCCATTCCTGCAACATTTTTTTCTTTGCTGCCAGTAATGTGACTAAAGCTTTATGAGGCCTATCGATTGGCTTTAATGTTTCCAGATGTTGCAAATCGGCTGTCAACTGACTGAGCTGCTGCTGCGCAGTCAATAGCTCCTGCTCGGCTGCTTCTTTGGAATCATGAGCCTTTAAAGCACATGATAATTTTAAAACCTCAGGCAGGAGTGTCAAACGCGATCTTCTTCTTGCTGCATTGATGTTTTCCCAATTCTCATCGGGAAAGATAGGGTAGGAGATGAGTTTATTGCCGATCTTTTTTTGCAATTTAATTAGGAAGCCCTCTTCGGCGGCTCTCTTTAATCCATTTTTTCGGGCGTCAATCTTTTCGAGGTTCCTTTCCGCATTGCTAACTGCCGTTTTAGCGCCCAAATGTTCCGCATTCCCTTGAATTTCCAAATTCAATCGGTCAAATTCAGTAATATAATTATCTAAAGGGGTCAATGCGAGCTTCAATTCGGCAATATATTCGCGGACTTCTGCTACCTGAGCTTCGACTTCTGCTTTGGTGAGGTTTTTTATTCCCTTTTTTTTGTATTCAGCAGGCTTGAAGGAGAGAGGCGCAGGTTCATCTGGCAATAATTGGATGGAGGGTACAGGGTTGAAGCCTGGCAGAGGAGGCGGAGGCACGGACGAAAATGAAGGGGGTGCGGGAGAGAATCTATTTCTCGGCAATAGGGCTGGTGGCTGTGGCGGAGCAGGCGGAGGGGCTTGGCTCAAGGGCAGGGAGGCATTGATTGGAAAAGTGGGATGAGGCGCAGGGGTTGGCGGCACAACCTGAAGGGGGAGGGGAGAGACAAGCGGTGGAGCGGCTTGGTAAGACAGGGGAGGAGGAATGCGGTTAATTTCCCTTTGAATTCTTTCCTCTGCCTGGTTGATTTCACGGACAAAGGTTTCCAAATAAAACTTTTCGTTTTTTAGCTCAAGATAGCAACTATGACGGAAAAGAAACTTAAAAAAACCCGCTATTCCTGACGTACTCATTCTGATTTGCGTCATTCGCGTTTGCGCCAATTGTTTTGCGGCGATCAAGGGAGCTAAGCAGTTTGGAAGGGAGGGAAGTCCTTGCAAAAGGGGGCTTAGCGTATGTGTAAAATAATAAGGTGTTAGTATGGAAACAGTAGTCGAGTGATTATTAGGTATCATAATGTGCTCTTTTTTATTAAAGAATAAATAATAAATTTTGTTATTAATTAAGTCAAGGCACCCTTCTTAAATAAAAATTGACAGAAAAAAATTTTTGATAAAAATAGGTTCTTTTTTTTAATAAGAAGCCATTTGATGAAAAATTTTATATTAATAATTCTTTTTTTTGCATTTCACCCCCTTCAAAGCGAGCTTTGCCTGGAACAAATTTACGCGGGACCTGAATTATATGGTATCTGGCGAAAAAAAGAGGGGGGTGTGAAGCAAGAGGGCTTCGCATGCGGCCTGCGATGCGGATATGAAAGACAAGAACCTTGGAATATTTATGCAGGGGTCGAATTATTTTATGGCCGCTCTCAATTAAAAGGAGAGTTTGGGGATTGTCATTTAAAATCCAATTATAGCGACTGGAATCTGGAAGAGAGGGTGGGATTTTCTTTTGCCGCCCCTTTTGCTTTTTTGCCTCAGCTGACTCCTTTTATTGGTTATGGCAGAATGTGGGAAAAAAATAATTACGTCAAACCTTCCCCCTCCCTTTTTCATTTTAAAAATGACTATACCTATATCCCTTTAGGCTTCCTTTCAAGCATTCAATGGAGTCCTTGCCTGACTATCGGCCTTAATATGAAGGCCCGTTTCATTTTGGACGGCAAAAACTTTGTGTCCCATGATCCCCAATATGGCCGCAATGTTCAGTGTTATGATGAAAAAGTGCAGTATCGGATCGAATTGCCAATCTGTTACAGAGCAGAAGTCATGGAAGGGAAATTTAAGTTAGAAGCCATCCCTTTTTATGAATTCCGCCACTATGGCAAACGAGCCAATTTTCCTTTTGACTTTCTGGAAACGAGATTTAGCTATGCAGGAGCGACCCTGCAATTGGACTACCTTTTTTAGAACTTTACAGAAATGATAAATTTTATCATACAAATTGACAATTTAAAAAAGTGCGAGAAAGGACTGACTCATGACATTACAATACGTTATTCAATTATTAAGCATCGGTTGTTTAGCTTCGTCGTCTTTTGGGCATACCAAAACAATTGAATTATGGAATGCAGAAGGGGATCCTTTAGAAATTTTCATTGATCCCTCCAGAGGGTTTAATGAAGTCATTGACTCTATTGGAGATTATTATGGTTCAATGGAGTGGATGGCAGAGAGGCACAACCAGCTTGATTTAACTTTAGTCGTTTCAAATAATAAGCTGACGGTACGTAAAAAAACGGTTGAAAGGGATTATTATGCCACTTTGACGAAGCAGGAAAAAAAAGATATCCATGACATTGTCACCTCGCTTGCATCGGATTCGCTGATTAGCTTGGGGGCCAATAAATCCTCCTTAAAAAAGAAAGGAGAGCGGATCGAGCATTTGCACCCGTTAAAATTTTTAGAAGCCATCCTTACAGATGAAAAGCTAAAGGCCGGCATGCATGCCATTCGCGATCGTGGTGCGTGGATTTGGGATGAATTTGTCGGGGGATTTATTAGGGGATTTAAAGAAGAAACTGAAAAGCAAAATATGAAAGTGGAGTATATTTTGGATTTTTCTTCTAAAGTTGGTATTAATTCGGCACTTATTATGCCTTCCCTTCAAGCCGGAAAGTGGAAAGAAATGATCAATGTGTTAATTGATACGATTCCAAGAGCCAATGATCCTAATCGCTACAATATATAAGGCTATAATATGAATGTTCGAAGAGAGGACCTATTTAACGATCCTTTACTCAGTATATTATCTTACACTGCAAGCGGCTTATCGGAAGATATTCAAGAAATAAAACCGGTCAACGAAACATGTTTGAAATTAAGCCCGGCACAACGAAAAGCCTGCCTGATTAGTGCCTGGATTTCAAACACAGCCCTCTTTTTAGGCTCATCGGCCTATATTGGCGTGGAAGCGCTGGGTGATCGAAACATTGAAGGACTCACATCTGCTGCCTTATTAAATGGCTTATCAACAGCTGCTTTCATTCGCTTAGCTTTAAATAAAGAGGTGCGGAAAAAATTGAATAGCTGGGGGAATGCGTGTGCCTATCCTGTCATTTTTGCAGGCAGCCAGGTCTATCTTAATCTGGCAGAGGGGCCTTGGGAAAAATTTTATGCAGTGCCATATATGCAGTTGCTTGGCAGCTTATTAAGCAAAGATGTGTTTGCTCTGCTTTCGCTTAAGCAAGCGGACATGCCCTTGCATGATTTCTTGCCCGAGTCAAAGGAGCCGCTCCCTACCCTCGGCTTTCATACACGTGATCACTCTAAAAAAGCCCTTATATGGTTGGGGGCTGTCACAACAGCTGCCGTGGCTTTGTCTGCTTTCGCTCTTTTGTATAAAATAGATCCCAATGAACCGATGCATGATGTGGTCAAGCTCGGACTTCCGCAAGATATTGCCGCCTTATTTGCAGGCAGCTGCCTGGGAGATATCTTAGCTCGCTTAATGGATAATTTGAAAGAGCGTCTGGAAAAGGAAAACGGCTACGAATCCACTTTTTCTTTAAAGGCGTTAAGGGGAACAAAGGGTTTCTTTGAACTATTTACGATACTAATCGTCGAAGGATTGCTTGCCATTGAAGCTCCTCCCAATACTCCTTCTTCCTGGTCAAAGCACCTTTGTGTAGGGGCTTTTCATGGAGCTTCACTACTAGTTGCCCGCAGACGCTTTGAAAACGGACCTGTAGAGATGGAGGAAGCAATACCAAGTCCGCAATTAAACAAGATGAAAGACAAGGTTTGTTCCATTGCGAAAAGATACATGCCTATTATAAGCATTTATGGCGCACTTGTCGGTTACATGGCTTGGGTTGCAACAACTAATACAATCAGGGCTGATGGAGCCATCATTATATTTCTTACCACATGGGCCGTTTCTTTTATCATAACAGAATTTATCGCTGTCAAGCATCAGCCTAAAACAGATCACCGCATGATCAATGAAATTAGTTTCCGGACAATTTATGCCTCCGCTGCTCTTTGTATCTATTTTCAATTTTTATCAAGCAAGCTAAGCGTCGGAGATCGGCATCTCAATAGCGATTCACCCGTTTTGTATGGGCTCGATCTTCTAGTCTGGTTATGTTTGGCAGGGAATTTTGGCAACAGCCTGGCTGTCAATTTGAATGAAATGGAAACGCCGCCCATCACCCCTCCCTATGGGATGCAAATTCTTTACCAGCAACTGATCAAAAATTTTAGCTGATATGCAAATCCCCCTTTGGTTTCATGCCCTTGCTAAATCTCCCGAGACGCTGCAAGAAAATTTTTATGCCAAATTAAAAGGGAAGGAGTTAACAAGCGAATTTTTTTTCGAGCTATTGCAATTATTAGGAAGGGGAAACCTCGCCTGTGTTTCCTGGCCGGCCGAAATGTTGGAAAACTTAAAAAAAGAAGCGCGCCAAAAGGATATCCGGTTTTTATACCTTTTACAAGAAGCGAGGGATAAACTGATCGATGGCCATTCGCTTTCTCCGCGAAAGTTCGACAAACTTTATGCCATCTCTTTTACTTCTAGGATTAATGTAGAGGAGCTGGCAATCAATGAAATGACCTCCTATCTGCTCTCTTTATCAATGCCTTTGCATGAATCCATTCGTCTCAATTGCCATCGCATAAAAAAAATCAATTTCTCTCTCGCTTACTATGAAACAAAAGTGATCAAGGCAGCCGATAAGTTATTTAATTGGCAAAACCCCTCTTCTTTTACCTTGGAAGAGGAACAGCTTCTTTTTAGGAGAGCTGCAACAAAAAGAGGTCAAAAGGTAAGGACCCTAGGTCATTTGTTTATCCGCTGGGCAGCCCAGTCTCAGTCAATTAACAATTTTCGCTTCGATAAAATCCTTTGCATTAACAGTCAGCAAACGGCTGCTCGCACAACCTTATCGTTTATGCAGTTTCTTGCCGTTAAAACAATTCATCAATCCATTTTTCATAAAGACTGCCTGCTCCCTCAGCCCGACTCCTGTCAAGAATTGCGGGATCTGTTTGGGCGCTGCTTTAAAAGCCAGCAGGAGGCTGTCTATTATATCGATTACCTTAATAGCAGTGTACTAGCGAAGCAATTTGATTTTGATCAGGCCCTTCACCTTTTAAATGAACTGCAGACATCTCAAGATCTTTACCCATTTTTACATTCCGCTCTTCACTACTACCATTGTTTATCTAAATATCATTTGGAAGATGGAAAAAGAAAAGGCCTTTTTAAAGCGATTCACTCCTTGGGGGAGGAAAAAAATGAATATAATCGGTGGATCCATGAAAAGAGTCAGCGAAAGCCCTTTCCCTTAGACGAATTTTTAAATTTTATAATACAAAAAAAATTGTCTTTGCAAGATACCGGACGCATTGTGTTAAAATTTGCCATGAGCCTGCCTGCCAAAACTCCGAGCCTGTATTTAAGCTGCCGCCAGCATATTAAACTATTACAAAATATAGAAACCAAGCTTGGATGCCATATCCCCAAAAGATTTATTTCTGAAATTCTTTATTTTCAGTCATTTAGAAAAAAAACTCAGGAAATTGAAGAGCTTTCAAATTTTAAAAAAAATATTGAAGAAAGTTATATTGATTATATCGGTCTCACCAAAGATAGTTATCAGACTTTAAAAGGACTGACTCTTCGGTTATTAAAGAATATCGATGTCGATTTAACGGAAGGTTTCTTTACGAGAAATAATCGCTTAGATTTTTACCTGGACCATCGATCTGCCCTTGTGACATACCTTTCTTTGGCGGCTTATCCTCTTTCTCCACTCATTGAATTTTCCCCATTTATCCCATTAAAGGCTGAAAAAAAGTTTTTTGAGATGAATGCCAACTTGTGCGAATTAAATCCTCTTCATCCGGGTGTTCCTGAAGGTCCGCAGCAATTAATGAATTGGACAGTGGATCCAAAAATGAATTTTCCCATTTTTCATGTTTGTTTAATTGATTCTCTTGAAAAACCTCAAATTTCAGCTTATTTTTCCCTTGTTTTACCTCTATCGTTAGAAGAGGAATGGGCCACCCCTTTTTTTGAAACACTTCATTATTTCATTGATCGATTTGGCAGCCCCTCTCTATCCGAAGAAGATTTTGAAGCAGTCGAAAAAATGAACCAGCACTACGACCTCCCTGATCGGTGCCTGAGTCAGATAGGGGAGTCTGCCGATGCATTCGATTCAATTCTTGATCATTCCCCTTTATTAGAACTCTTTTGGCAAAAACAGTCTTCCTTTGGAACTAAAAATCAGGAGGTGAAAGCCGCACTGTTCAATTTCGTAAAAGAGCTGCGTATTTTATACAAAAAAAGTTGCTATTCGCTCCCTAATAAAAAATTTTCAATTAAGAGACATTTTGATGAAATATCTTTTTTCTATTTAACTTCTCATTCTCCTGCACTTGGCGAAAAGCTTTACGAAGTATTTAAGCAGCCAAATTTTACAATTGAGTGGGAAGAATTCACTATTGAAAAAGAAGAAGCTATTCGTATTGAGGGGGAAAACACAACAGGGGTTTTTGATAAGATAAAAATTTCAAATTCAACTAGCCGCAGCCCTCTTATAATCAAATTTCCACACTTTGAAAGCGTTAAACAATTAATTAAAATCGTGCAATGGCAAATTAGTCTTTTCAAACAACAAAATTATTAATCTTGTTTGGTCGGGAGTATATTTAATACATTGATATCCGGCATCATCATGACGACCTTATCAAGAATACTTTGGTAGATTTCTCGTGAGGAATGAGGGGTGCGGCTATAAATCCATAGATGGTCCTGTTCCGGATCGCTTGCAGCGGCATGGCTATAGTCCTCAGCTAATACAATCCACCAAATGTCCCCCTCAGGCAGCCCTTTATATTTCCCGCCCCTTGGATAGGTGATCTTCCATTTGGAATGGCTGCTATCCAGCATTTCAATCGACCCTTCAGCTTTTTGAATGGATTTGAAAAAACTGTTTGTCTGGCACTGTGTAGCCATTTTTAACGATCCATCGCTGCCCTTTGAAAAGGTTGCCACCGGATTATGAAAGCATCCTCTGTCCCAGGGAAATTCCAACCGGGCAATCAGGTACCATGTTCCTAAGAATTTATCGACATTCAATTGAGGAACGGATTGAAAAGTGGTTGTTTTCACTTCATCTGCCTGCATAGGGGCATAAAGAAGGAGCAAACTAAAAAGCGTGTATTTGTACATGGCTAATCCTTTATCATATTTAAATTCTCTTTATCATTTTGAATGTATTTTGTTAATGTGAAATTAAAAGGCCAAGTTCCATGTTCTTCAAACGCATCCACACGCCCGAGTTGTCGATCAATACATATCTTATTGGAGATGAGTCGCTTAAAATATGCGTTGTCATCGATCCTCCGCGTAATCCCACCTCTTGCATCATGGCGGCAGAGAGTGCTGAGATGAAAGTTGTGGGAATATTGGAAACCCATGTACATGCCGATTTTGTGTCGGGCGCCAAAGAATTGAAGCACCAATTAAGAGGACATCCACCCATTTATGCCTCCTGTTTAGGTGGTAAAGAGAGAACGGCTGCGTATGCCGATGTGCAGGTGACCGATCGGCAGCAAATTCGATTAGGAACCCTTTGCCTCGAAGCCTGGCATACTCCTGGCCATACCCCCGAGCACTTGATGTGGCTGGTGTTTGATTATGAAAGAGACCTTTCTCTTCCTTGGTTTGCCTTTTCGGGTGATGCGGTATTTGTAGGGAGCATTGGCCGGCCCGATCTGTTGGGTGCGGAAAAATTTGAGGAACTAGCAGAAAAATTATTTGAAACAGTCCATCAGACGCTTGCGATCCTTCCTGACTCTCTTGAAATTTTCCCAGGACATGGGGCGGGTAGCATTTGCGGCAAAGCCCTAGGCGGATTGGAATGCACAACACTTGGTTATGAGAGGCGCTCAAACCCCTATTTTTTATGCGATGACAAGCCTAAGTGGCCCATTCTCCTCAAAGAAGGGCTTCCTCCAATTCCCCCCTATTGCAAGCGGGTAAAAGAGCTCAATTTGAAGGGCCCTCCCTTGCTTGAAAGCTTAATTTTAAGTGAACTGCCCGCCAATCAATCCCTTGAGGATTTATTTATTTTAGACATTCGCCATCCAGAAGTCTTTGCCCGCTTTCATTTTAAGGGAGCCATTAATATTCCTATGACAAGTTCGTTTTGCAGGTGGGCCGGCTGGTTTATTCCCGATCAACCGCTTCTTGTCATTACAGATCAGGCTGGCACATTGTCAGAAGTTGTTTCTCTTTTACGCTTGCTTGGATTCGATCAGCAGATTTACTCCATGAAGATCACCCCGGAAACTGAAAAAACGTGCCGTTCATCCGATAATTTTTGCTGCTTAACCCCCAAAGAGCTATCAGTGCGTATGCATGAGGAGAAAGAAGGGGTTCTTGTGCTGGATGTGCGCTCACATTCAGAATGGTGTAAGGGGCATATCATGGATGCCCGCCACCTTGAATTGAATACATTGCTTCAGGAGATGCATGCCTTACCGCAAGATAAGCTGATTGCTGTTGTCTGCCGCTCAGGCATGCGCGCTTCCACAGCAGCTTCTTTTTTGAAAAAATTCGGCTACAAGAAAGTAGCCAATGTCAGAGGAGGAATGGAGGAGTGGAAGTTGCTAAAACTGCCTTGTATTACAGAAGAGAGCTAAGATTTTAAAAACTCCTAAGGCTCGTTGCCTGCGCCTCTTTCATCGCGTAAAGTCGGGATTATCAGGATTCATAGCCATCTCCTTTTTTAATTATTTATAT
>JAJTHR010000152.1 GCA_021298935.1 Parachlamydia sp.
AAAGAAAGAAGAAGCCTTGAAATTGATGAAAATGAAAAACGGACCACTGCTTACCACGAATCGGGCCATGCAGTCGTTGGCCTGGTTGTTAAGAGCGGGGATCCGATCGATAAGGTGACAATTATTCCGCGCGGTATTTCGCTTGGCTCCACGATGTTCCTCCCTAAGAAAAATCGGGTTAGTTATTGGAAAAATGAACTTCATGACCAGCTAGCCGTTTTAATGGGCGGAAGGGTTGCAGAGGAAGTGTTTGTGCAGGATGTTTCAAGCGGTGCCCAGCAAGACATTGAAAGGGCTACTCAGCTTGCACGCAGCATGGTGTGCAAGTGGGGAATGAGTGACAAGCTTGGCGCCGTGGCATATGACGACAGGTCGGAAGGGGGGCAATACGGTTTTGGCGAACACCATGAAAAAGGTTATTCCGATGATACGGCGAAATCAATTGATACTGAGGTACGCCGTATACTGGATGAAGCGCATGAGTTTGCACTAAAAATTATTCTTGAGAACAAAGAACAAGTCGAATTAATGACACAAATGCTAATTGAATTTGAAACGCTTGATAGCGAAGACGTTCAAGAAATTGTCATTAAAAAGAATTGGGACGTTGCGAGAAAGAAAGAAAGGTTGAAGCTAGCGGCTGACTTGCATAAGAAGGATCCTTCTTCTTCTCCTCCTCCGCCTCCTCCTAAAGAAGTTGGCGTTAAAACGTTGCCTAATTCCTTAGGTCTATCCTCGTAAAGGTTTTATCCTACTGCATAGAAAGCAGTCAAGAATGCAGACAGAAAAGGCACCTCAGAGGAAGCTCTGAGGTGCCTTTCTGAATTATCTGTTCATTATTTATGCAGTAAAATAACTTAAAACTCACCCCTGCTCCTTTTGGCAGGTGAGTTAAAAGATGGGTTTGTAGCGGGGTTTATTGCGAATAAAATCGGTCGCTTCGATCTGTTCCTTCCGGTTGATAGCATAATCGCTTAAAGGATTCACAATATTATAGACATATAAACGCTCAGGAATAAAGCGCACCTTATGGGCAGCCATTTCGAGCATGGGGTACATGAGGGCTTTATCCCAAGAAACGCGAAAATATTCACCTGAATCCGGATCTCTCAAGTCCTCGTCTTGGATTCTTTTAAAAAGTCCATATTTGTAAGTTTTCAGATGGCCGAAAATATCCACGATTTCCCTGTACATTTGCTTTTCGATGATTTCATCAAAAATGGGCAAGGCATAATTCATTTTTAAGCAATCGGGTGGATAGGTTTGAAATTGTCCCCATGTCAAATAGACATCCTCTTCGCTATAAACTCTATCCAAAATAGTAAGGGCATTTTGATCGTACAACCAATCATCGCCATCCAGCATGACAATCACATCGTCATCTTTGCATTCATGCAATTGGATGGCTTCTACAATACCGGCTAAGGCCCCTTTATTTTTTTCATGAAAAATTGTCTTCCATTGATTACGATCGCAAGCCTCCTTAATGACCTCTCTTTGCTGGGGAAGGGTCGAGGCATCATCAATGACGCAAACGGAGTAATTTTTATTAAGTTGACTCTCTACAGATGCCAGCGTTTTTGGCAAATAGTTGACGCTATTAAAGGAAGGAATGACGATTTTAAATTGCCCTTTCATAAGTCAACTCCTGCAATAATTTTTATAGCATCCTCATACACATTCGAAATCCCATGCTGGATGTAAATCGTGTCGCAGTAGGTGGAAAAAAAGTCTTTCCTGTAAGCTACAACATCATTCACATACTTAATCAAGGTGTAATTTTCATTAAGTAGTTCTTCCATTTCAACCCTTCTGACGGGTGGCATGCATTGTATTTCATAATAAATGATTTCAGGCAGCAGCCCCTGATGGATGATTTGTTTAAGCACAATATCATCCATTCCTTCGATATCAATCATAATAATGGATGGGTGGATGCCATGGCATTTTTCAAGCAAGTCTGCAACTTCAATCAGCTCAACGTCAATCGATTCAATACATTCCCTAATTAATTCAGAGGTGGCTGGGTCACTATTAACACCCCCGATAGGGTTTTTGTTCTGGTAAGCAGAAGAAATACCTCTCGCCCATTCAGGAAGCCCTTTTTCAATTACTTTGAAGGGATTGACGGCATTTAGCACCATTTTCCCTTTTGAAAGCCCTACCGCCGCTTTAATGAAATTAGCATTTTTATTTTTAGCGTAATTTTTTTCTAATTCTTGAAAAAGATAGGGGTTGGGCTCAACTAAAAGGGCTTGCGGATCAAAATTGATTAAAAGCGGTCTCAAAGGATCAGCAACAATACCGTCCCCTGCCCCAATTTGCCATACAAGGGCGTCGCTCTTGTGCTCTAGAAGGAAAAAGGCCACTTTTAAAAAATGAAAAGGGCTTGCAGTGAAGGAGTGCCTAGCCAGATTGATCCCAATCGGGTGTTTAACCGTATTTAAAATGTTTATTCTGGCTGTTTCGACAGCATCGCAAAAACTTGAGAGCATCCAGCCTTCTTTGGAATCATTTTCAGAGATGACGGCTCTGCATTCTTCGATATCTCCTTTTTTTAAGCGTTGCATAGCTTTATGCGTCATTTGTTCTTCGTCAAACCAGGAAGCCCCCCACACATGAATGGCCCAGGTATGGGTTAGATCTCTATTTAGGATGGATGAGAGGGGTTCATTGTAAAGGTAGGGATAGAAGGCAGCAGTGGGAAGTTGTTGATAGGGGCCATGCCGGAGGGCTTCCCTTAAGAAATAAGGGCCAGTTTCTCGATTGGGTGGCTCTAACCCCAGTTTTTTTTTATTGATGGCCTCAACTGCCCAAGCCAATGCCGTGCTGCCCGGCAGCGCTGCAATAAAACTATTTGAGCAGTAGCGATCTTCTTTAATTTCATTACAAACAATAAGAGGGGAATGAAAAAGGGTGGGTGAAAAATAATGGAATG